>JBMSWW010000129.1:0-4978 GCA_049425065.1 Chitinophagaceae bacterium | reverse complement strand
GGGCGGACCTGTGGGTATTACTACGATTGCTACAGCAGTAGGAGAGGAAGCAGGAACGCTAGAAGAGGTATACGAACCCTTTTTAATTCAGGAAGGATTTTTGCAACGCACGCCACGTGGACGTGAGGTAACCATAAAAGCCTATGATCATTTGGGTAAGGCGGGACCTCAAGCAGCAGGAACCTTGTTTTAACAAAAAATTCAGCCAACTTAGTTCGCGACAAGCACTGCTTTAACTTTATTTGTATTGTTACACGCTAAAACTACCCTATATGGAAAGTAAAAAACCGAAAATCCTGCTCTGCGAAGATGATACCAATTTGGGGATGGTACTTAAAAATTACCTGGAGCTCAATGATTATGACGTTACGCTGGAAAGAGATGGTCGTTTGGGGTTAGCGGCATTTCAGCGGGAGAAATTTGAACTTTGTTTACTGGATGTAATGATGCCCAATATGGATGGATTTGCGTTGGCAGAAGCCATCCGTGATGTAGATCCAGATGTTCCTCTTTTCTTTCTCAGTGCTAAAACGATGAAAGAAGATGTGATTCAGGGTTATAAGCTGGGGGCAGATGACTATATCACCAAGCCTTTTGATAGTGAAGTTTTATTGCTGAAGATCAAGGCTATCTTGAAAAGAAATGAAGAACAACATCGAGAAATAGAGAATAAAGAGTATGAATTGGCTTCTTATCATTTCAATCCTCGCTTAAGACAATTAATTCACGATGGTAAGACACAGACGCTTTCTCCTAAGGAAAATGATTTATTGCAGTTGTTGGCAGAACATTTAAACGACCTGCTACCTCGTGAAAAAGCCCTGAAGAAGATCTGGGGTAGTGATACGTATTTTAACGGACGCAGTATGGATGTTTACATTGCGAAACTGCGTAAATACTTAAAAGAAGATGCACGTATTGAGATTGTAAATATTCACGGGAATGGCTTCCGCTTGGTAGTACAATCTTAAATCAGGAGCTGCTTACATTAATAGAATTACACCGTCTCGATTCATAGTAATAATTTCTTCGGCCTGGAGGTAGTCAATTACTTTCCAGGCCTTTTTTTTACCGATGCCGCTGAGTTGTTGTAGTAATCTTTCAGCGGAGAGTGATTCGTATTTAATAATGTTTAAAATACGATAGCGAATATGTTCAAACTCTTCATCCGAGATGGTTAGACTCTTTTGCTCGAGACAGTTGTCGCAAATCCCACAGGGCTTGGCCTCGTGGTCTCCAAAATAAGTAGCCAATATTTTACTGCGACAGGCGGCTCCTTCATTCACGTATTGAAGCATGGCTTGTATACGCTCTTCGTATTGTTTTTTTCGCTCGTTATAGTTGACGATATCAATACGTAGATCCTCTGCTTTTATACGGGGAATGGGAAAGTACACTTGCGGATGATCTTTTTGTGGCTGGTAGCGTATAATACCCAATGACTGCAGCAGGAGTAGATTTTTTTTAACCTCAGCAACTTCTTTTCTTAGTAAATACGCAAGCTGTTTTTCAGGAACATTTACCATCCGATTATAGATTCCTTCGTAGGAGCGAAGCAAGGTTTTACAAATTCCATCAAGCTCCTGTAACTCTTCTCTGCTAGCGGTTATTTGCACTTGTGAGGGAATAAAGACCTGTTCATTGAACTGTAACCATCCTTCTTGTTCTAGGGCTTTTAGCGCATTGAGTGTAGTATGCCCTTTTAATTTAAAGCGACGAGAAAATTCTAAAAAGTCAAAATCAAAGTATTGTCCCTCGCAGGTACCTACGGGTAACTGTAAATAGTTAACCAAAGCCTGGTACACTTCTTGTATTTCTTTGATGCTTGGAAATCGTTGTGCAGATAGTTTTTGAAGCTCCTTAATTTCCTTTATGGTGTAAAGTAATACCGCATACGCTTTACGTCCATCTCTTCCTGCTCTTCCTGCCTCCTGATAATAGTTCTCTACACAATCGGGGATGCCGGCATGAATCACCGTTCTTACATTGGGCTTATCAATACCCATACCAAAGGCATTGGTGCAAACCATTACTGGACTTTTGTCCTCTTTCCAGGCTTCTTGACGTTGCTCTCTTTCTTCGGCACTGAGTCCGGCATGATACCAACTGGCGTTGATTCCTTGGGCTTGTAGTAATTCCGCAATTTCCTGTGTACGCTTTCGACTGCGACAATAAATAATGCTACTGCCTTTTACTTTATGAAGTATCTCACTGATTTTAGGGATGGCTATATCAACAGAGAAAACACTATAGGACAAATTGGGTCTCTCAAAGGATTGCTGAAAAATGGCCGGAGAAGAAAATTCAAGTTTTTTACAAATATCTTCTTGGATAGCCGGCGTAGCAGAGGCTGTTAAGGCTAGTATAGGGACGTTCGGTAATTCTTTTCTCAATTGCGCAATACGCAGATAGGGAGGACGAAAGTCGTATCCCCATTGCGAAATACAATGCGCTTCATCCACCGCAATCAATTGGATATTCAACGAAGGAAGATACTCGTGAAAAAGAGGAGTTTCTAATCGTTCGGGGGATACATATAAAAATTTGCAATTGCTTTGCCCCGCGGTTTTTAGAGTGCTGATTACTTCTTTGCGTGAAAGGCCTGAGTATATAGCAAAGGCAGTAATGTTTTTCTTTCTAAGATTCTCTACCTGATCTTTCATTAACGCAATCAACGGAGAGATCACTAAGCAGAGCCCCGGCAATTGCATCGCGGGCACTTGATAGCAAATAGATTTTCCTCCTCCAGTGGGTAATAGGGCTAAAGTGTCTTTGCCGCTCAGTACGGAATCAATAATATCTCGCTGCCCTGGGCGAAAAGAAGAGTGTCCCCAATATTGTTGTAGAATGGCTTCGAGACTCATGGAGGAACTCATTACGCGACTCTTTTAACAAAGAGCCTTACAGAATTGATGGCTAATACTACGTCGCTTAATCCCATTACCAAAGCGCCAAATACAGGGGTCAGAAACCCTAAAGCCGCAATGGGGATAGCCACGATATTGTAAGCAAATGCCCAGAATAGATTCTGCTGAATAGTGAGGTAAGTGTGTTTGCCTAAGCCCAGTGCTTTAGGAAGATTACGTAATCCATGATTCATTAATATTACTTGGGCACTTTGCACCGCAATCTGTGAAGCTTCATTCATAGAAACACCAATCGTCGCTTTTGCTAAAGCTGGTGCATCGTTAATACCATCCCCTACCATTGCGGTGGGTTGTGCCCCACTCAGTCGACCAATCACTTCCATTTTATCTTCCGGAGTTTGCTCTGCATATACAACCCCAATACCTAATTGAGCTCCAATTTTTTCACAATGCTCTTTAGTGTCGCCGCTTAGTAAGATGGTCTTAATTTGTTTGCGATGTAAATAATCAATTACTTCTTTTGCTTCGGGGCGCAACTGATCTTTTACATCGATCCATCCAAGCAAGACACCCTCTCGAGTAAGGTAAACATTATGAGAATAATCGTTAGTGAGTCCCGCCACGGTTTTAAATGAGCCGGCCGTGTAGGTAATTCCATCATTGCTGACGGCAGTCATTGCCTGGCCGTTGATCTCTTTAATTTATTTCCAACGAATTTCATTCGTGGTTTTCCATGCACTTGCTATACACTTTGCAATGGGGTGGTTAGAATATTTCTCTAAGGAAAAAGCCAAGGTTTTAAATTCTTCTTCCGTGATGCCTGTATCTATTATTTGGAATTGACCTAATTCAAATTTACCCGTAGTGAGTGTGCCTGTTTTATCAAATACTACTTGTTTTATGTTTTTGAATAGCTCTAAACTTTTTGCATTTCTAAATAAAATGCCTGAACGAGCCGCTCGGCCAAGTCCTACCGCAATGGCTGCAGGTGTGGCTAATCCCATAGCACAAGGGCAGGCAATTACTAAGACAGCTATACTTCGCATGAGCGCTTCTTCAAAGCTTCCCAACCATAGGTAGTTGATGCTAAAAGTTCCTATCGCAATTAATAAAACAGTGGGAATAAATACTGCACTAATGCGGTCGGCTAATTGTTGAACAGGTGGTTTTTCTCCCTGGGCCTCTTTCACCATATGAATGATGCCCGATAATACCGTGTCATCACCCACTGCAGTTACCTGTGCTTTCACCGTACCATCTGTTAAGATACTTCCGCCAATCAATTTGTCTTTGGCATATTTATGAATAGGTAAACTTTCTCCTGTTATAATTGATTCATTAACGTGTGCGTCTCCCCATAATATTTTACAGTCAATAGGTACTTGCTCTCCTGATTTGATCAAGATCAAGTCGCCTACACGCAATGTAGTATTCTCTACAGGAAACGTGTGCTCTTTATGTTCATCATCAAAAGCAATCATGGTAGCCATTACTTTTTGTGAGCTTACCAGTTTGTCAAGTGCACGCTGCGTAGAAGCAATAGAGGCGTCTTCCATATAGTTGCCTAGGAAAACCAAGGTGATGATGGTAGCAGCGGTTTCGTAAAACATGAACTCTTCTGCTTGTCCTGTTAGACTGCCATAAAGACTATAAAAAAATGCAGCCGTGGCACCCAAGGCAATCAGCACATTCATATTGGGCATTCGATTGCGAATACTTTTCCAGGCACTTCTGCCAAAGAAGTTCATCCCCACGACATATACTGGGATCGTTAGTCCCAATTGTACCCAGTGATTCGTGATC
Organism: Chitinophagaceae bacterium; assembly: GCA_049425065.1. Lineage (GTDB taxonomy): Bacteria > Bacteroidota > Bacteroidia > Chitinophagales > Chitinophagaceae > JJ008. The sequence continues at coordinate 308 of JBMSWW010000129.1, read as the reverse complement.
CAATTATCGTGCTGATGTTCGCCCATAAAAAGATGCGAAATCAATAATACCAACGTAAAGGGTAAACAAAATAAAAAACGTTGCAGTTGGGTAGACAGGAAGGTTTTTTTTGCAGGACCCGCCTCGGCGTCCTCTTGTTGAACAGTATAGCCCAGACCTTCAATCCCCTTGGTGATATCTTCCGCAGAAAAATTGTCTACAGGTTCAAAGAGTACATCGCCGGTGGCAAAGTTCACTTTGATATTGTTCATTCCTTTTTTTTCAAGTTACTTGTGAATGTTCAGCGCGCATGTGCTGCAATCCATGCC
>JBMSWW010000128.1:0-5015 GCA_049425065.1 Chitinophagaceae bacterium | reverse complement strand
CAGACAAACCAGAGGCCTGTCCATCGGTCACTTGAATCTCAGACAATGAAACTGTCGATGTGCCATTAACTTTATAACACAGCACAGAATACTTGCCATTGGCAATTGACGACCCCGATGGTAAATTTAAAAATCCTCCATCTTCAATGACACCCGTGTAGATGTTATTCCATTGATTTTGAGACGACTCTACGTAAATGTATGCGCCGGGGAAGACGGGACTGTCGGTGGGGAATGTCTTAAATTCGACGCTCTTGCGAGAATGCCTTCTCACTTGGCACAGAAATTTCGCGACCAGGATTGCCTGTTCTCTTCGCGTGACAAAGGCGGACATATCAATAGTTTCTTTAATACAGCTATTTTCTGTATTTAAAGTATCAGCCAATTGGACATCTACACTGCCCTTCAGTGAGAATAGTCCTTCTTTTTCTGGTTTTCGATAAACAGCCGTAACGATAATATCCTGGGAATTACTTCCATAGTCAATGAATTCTTCTTTGTAGGAGCCTTCAAAAATATTCCCCTGGTTGAATAATGCAACAATGGAAAGAGACCTTGTAATTTCGCCTGTACGGCCTGAGAGGGCATCTGTTTCTTTCACATAGGGAACCGCAGGCATTAAAACATCCTTGCCTCCGGTTTTTGCCAGTTCTAAAAGGCTGTAGCCAGCGTTGATTGCCCAGAACTCGCGCCAAGAAGTGGGATCGGCAATTATCCCGTCCATGAATAATTTATTGACTTCGCAAAACTTTTTGCTAAAAGCTAACTGCTCCAGTCCTACCGAATGAATACTTGCATATTGCCCAATGCCGTCATTTTTGTCCAAAATTGTATCAATAAAAATATCTGGAGCCGTATTTGCATGGCCATTGGCGTCAGATGATAGGTATTCATCTTCTTTGTAGCCCGCCTTCCCCCATGCGGTGCCGGCGCTGTCTGCTCCCGAAGTTTTAAGGAGTCGCGAGCGGCGTCCTTTTGTTACAAATAAAGAGAAGGAACGTAAATCTTGAACGGTGCGTCCCGAATACATATTTAAACCAACAAGGCTCAAGTCCTTGTAAAGCTTTGGATAATTATCGGCGGGGTCAATAATTTGTTCTGTCACGGCGGCAATTCCAAGTTCCGGCCCCGAATCAAAAGAAAACTGCACTTGATTATCGGAACTATTAGTAAACAGATCCCATTCATTCATGCCGTCAGGGCTTACATTCAATGGGGGAAAGTATTGGTTTTTGGCTTTTCGTTTTGTGCCCGAGTATTCAATAAAGGGCTTACCGGGCAGCCCTATTTGCACTAAGTCTTCTTTCTCTTTTTTTCCTTTCTCTGTCGTGCTTTCTAGGTAGTGATAGAACAATCCGTTGCTTGTCTGCAGTCCCTGGCGAGTTCTCACTTCCGCGACTGGATCAAAAATGGGCTCAAAGACGAATTGCCAATTCCTTGCGGATGAAATACCAGTAGAGCCGCTGTTAAAACGAATGAAATTATACACCTCAATATCTGCGGACCCTCTTACGACAAAAATGCCAGGCACGTAATTGTACTCCGATTCGCTTTTTTCGGATGCTTTTTTATATTTAAGGACGAACATAGATGTTCTTGTTTTTAAGCCGTTATCGGCGCTAGACCATCCTTCGCGCCGCTTGCTGCCGTATTCCTCTGCTCTCCCGGATACTCTTTTGAATATTTTTGACTTAATGGAAAAATCAACAATATGACAGGGCGAAGCTGTTTCGTAGGATGCTTCTTCTACCCTGGTAATAGCCTTAAGGTAGAAATAGTCGTCTTGCCGACTGGATTGTTCTTTCTGTTGTTTCAGCTTAATATAAGTTTTTAGGGCTCTAATTTCGGATCTTTCGAGCTTCCTTTTAAAAGAAACATACGTGCCATCGCCCTGCTCCTTGGCGTTGTACTTGGAATTCACTTCCTCCCAGATATCGCCTTTCTCGAGAAGCTCTTCGGCATTTAAATTTCTATACCTGGCATAAGTGGCGTTACCATCAGAAAGTCTACTGGAATAGTAGGAAGCTACCACTACCCTGCCGTCTTCTTCAAGTAGTGCCAGGCTTTTTCGTCGTGCTTTTCTGTATTCATCAAGTTGGCCAGTAGCTCGCAAAATATCCATTCCTTCAGCCTGCGAAATATTGTCACCGACTGAACTGCCCCATCCCGCCTTTACGCATTCAAGATTTACGACCATCTTGCCGTCAATCACATTATTAGCGCTAATGCTGGTAATTTTCAAAAGGGCAGAGCCAAGCTTGATTACCCCGGAGTTATCAAATACAGAAGACAAGGATTGCCTTGACTCTGCTGCTTCTTTGACGGCAATATTTTCACTTTCAAGGCGAGCGGCGCTGGCCTGCTTCAGCTCCAATTCGAACTGTTTGCCCACATTGATTGCTTCCCCAGGGCCGGGCCAGTCTTTCATTTTGATTAAATTATTGGCCTCTTCAAAGTCTCCTTTTTCATTCCGTATCAACAAATCTACATTAACTGGAATCACTCCATAAATTCCAAACGCATTAGCAGACGATGGAGAATATGCATGGCTAAATCCATCTACCATCTCGATTGCATTATTTGTTTCTGTGCGAATGCGATATGGATTACGAGCTTCGCCCCCGACTCTAGAGGGGTCTTGTAGCTTCCTTTGCCCGTAGGGATCGCTTCGCAAATCGGAATATTTAAGCTTGTTGGTACCGCCTGGATCAAAATAAAGCCAGTAATTTTGCGCTACTAAATCACGTAGGCCAGTCTGTCCAAATGCACTGCGCTTCTCGTCAATGGCACCAATTCCGCCAGCACCAAGAAGAAACATCAGCATGACAAACTGACTGTTGCCATAGCTTTGCACTGCAGACCAAAGCAAGGAGGTGGCCACTCGCACTCCTCCATCTGGATTGACATCGGCATCGGTATTGGTATAAATTAAGTTGACGGGGTCACCCTACCTTGCCAGTTCTTGAACGCTATTAAAGCCAAATCGAGGAGAAAAGATTTCATCTCGTGTGCCAGGGCGTCCTTTTTGTTCTTGCGGTTTAGGTGCAAGAAGCACTGCTGCCACTTGAAAAAGAATACCAATCACAGTTAGGACGATGGCGGCGATGTCCCAATTGCGAGCGTCTAATATCGTGCCCTCCTTGATATCCTTGTAAATGTGTTGCTGCGCTACAAAGTCTAAATATTCTTCTTTTGTAATACCTAGGGCGTCAACAAGCTGATGCTCGTAGGGAAGAAGCTTGCGTTGCTGATCGCTCATCAGTCCATCCAAAAGAATTTCTTGGGCATCACCTGAGAGACGGGCGCTGCCACTACCATTTTATTGCTTCCTAGGAACAAACAATTACCGTCACCAGCCACAACTGACATGGCAAGAAGAGAATTGCTGCCAGGAAGGTAGAAGATGGCACCGGGACGGGGCTCCTTAATGACCTCCCCATAACTCAACAGCCAACGAAAAATGCGCCTTACTGTCAATTCATCCTCGGTGTAATCGTCATACACCCATGAAAAAAACTCTCTGCAGTGCTTAAGGCCAAGGCGCTTCCTCACTTCAAGGCATAAAAGCAAGCAGTCAGTAAAACCATTTTGATCCTCTGGAGACGCAGCATATTTATGCCTTAAACCAATCAAATCGTTGTAATCAATCATCGCAAAGAAAGATCAGCGCTCAATGGCAATAATCCTACCGAGCTGCGAGAGAGTTTCCTTGCCGGAAATTGAGACCCCACGCTATCCATGGCGCTTCTGAAGCGAAGTTCAATAGTGGTCTCCGAAAAAGCAGCTCCAATGCCAATATACTTTTCTTCGTATTTCTTTGATTCTCCCAGGTTTTCGTTGAGCCACACCGTAGAAAGAGTGAGCCGACTAAGCCTATTTCCATTGCCTTGCTCAACCAATCGAATTGCTACTTCCACGCTTGGAAACATCACCCTCAAAATAGAATTGTCGCCGCCAAGTGTGGAGATGGTTCCCTCCACTTGAAAAGGCGCAAAAGCATAAAGAGGACTGGTAGTCGCGTTCGGCCATCGCACTGATTGATTAACAAAATAATTTTGGTAGCGATGGTAGACCCTCTTAGGGAGTTTCCCTAGGGTAATAGTATCTGTATCGTTAAAATCTGCCAACGATTCCGCAGTAGCTCCGTCCTTGGAAAAAGTAAGCAGTTCAAAGTATTGAACAATTCTTAAAGTGCTCATTGCTTGAATTCAGCAGAAAGCCTAACTGTAATAGTGCTTAAGCCACGCTGAACGCTCTCCACTTGAGGCGCCTCCATATACACCCACTCCATGGTATCAAAAGAGCCATTTCCCAGTCCGGCGGCTTGTAAAACGAGAAAAGGCTCGCCCTGCCTTAATTGCCTTCTTAAATCGCTACCTTCAGTAAGACCAGCCCAGGCCTCGCCGGGAAGGGCAAAGCCTTCGCTCATGCCCCTCTGTCCATGGTAATGATCATAAATTTGCTTTAACACGTCTTCTTTAACATTCTCGAATACTAAGTCAAGCGTTGCCCCGTATGGCCTATTGCCAAAGCTTCTCCTTATTGTCTTTCCCGAAAGAGCGCGATAAGTTTTGGTGGGGTATTCACCAAGAGTGAAACTACGACGAGTTGGTCTAATTGAAGGGAAAACAGCCATGATTAACGAAGGCCAATTCGACGGCGAGTGTTCGGGCTTTGCTGAAGTTTATCAATGGCTAAATTGGCACCCTGCTGGGCTCCTTCTCTTGTGGCCAATCTGCGTGTTTCCATCATAGCCTGCTCTAATTGATCCCTACTGACATACTCCACTCCATTGATAGTAGTGCTTTCAAAGCTCATGGAAAGAATGGGAGACGATGGGGAGGAAGAGGGGGTGTTCATCTTTTCGCGGATTCCTCCACCAAGCTCCACGGGAATGGAGCGTCCGTTGGGAAGGGGGACAATCGCCTCGTTGTACTTACCTTCGCCTACAAGGCCCAGCGTGGGACCATCGACCATCCCTCCGTTTGCAAATGCAGTGACCGGGAATGGCTTCC
>JBMSWW010000127.1:0-5042 GCA_049425065.1 Chitinophagaceae bacterium | reverse complement strand
GTATCGCTTGGCGGTAAAGTGATTGCATAGACAAGTTATTTACTTGTTGAGTTCGCCCCCCTATTGCTTGTTATACAGGATTTCTTCAGGGAATACTAGCTTTTGATGTTGCTGCTTTGTTTTATATGCTGATATAATCCTAGCCTGGCAACTTCGCCAATTAGGTGAGTATAGAAAATTCTGTCGAGTAGGTAAAGTTCAAATTCGATAGAATTTTGAATTGAATTTATTGACAGCGCGTACTATCCGCCCCCTCTTTCCAGAAACGGCTGGTCCAGGTAGTTTGGTTGTGTGATCCATCTAGTTTCATCAGATTGCAATTGCATTCGAAGCTAACTGCCGTCCTGGAAAAATTTCCAGAATTCAAATCCACAACTAGGGTATCTCCTTCCATCCACCATTTATTGGGGTTTGGGATGGCTGTAGCAATGCTACCGAACTGACCGTTTGTCGAATAAATGGTATATCGAAGGCTATCCGTGAACTCGTATAGAGAAGTTCCAAGTGGATGAATCCACCGCCCCTTTACTGGGCAATGAGTAGCATTTGGCGTAGCTTGATTCGACTTGCTACAAGATGCGACCAGGATTGCAAGGCCGAGCATTGGGAAAAGAATTGTTTTCATTTATTAGATTTTATTCAAGGTCAAATTTACTGCTTACCCTAATCTCTTTTTTTCACACATACAAATCTTACTATTAAGTATAAAAACTAACTTTTTTGATCATTTATTTGTGAATTGGACGCGAGGAGACTTATTGATTAAGTAGTTTCCTATGCTTTATTTACTTAATCAAGCTTACTTCCATTGCCTCTGGCCCTTTTTGACCTTTGCCTATAACAAAACGCACTTTATCGTTAAGTTGTACAGGACCTGACAGTTGCTTGTTATGTACAAAGATACTTTGCTTGGTTCTTATGTCACGTATAAATCCAAATCCCTTTTCTTCATTAAAAAAAGTAATAACCCCTTCTTCGAACCTCTCCTCAGGATCACGGTCTTCCATTTTGGGTACGCCAATCTGAATTTCATCTAAGCTGATTTCTTTACGCTTGGACGGGTCAGGAGGAACAGAGGTAAGATTTCCGTTTTCATCCAAATAGGCTATCATTTCAGAAAGATCATTGCCATCTCGGGCATTCTCTTTACGCTCGCGCTTTTTTTCTTCTTTTTCTTTACGCGCTTGTTGTTTCTTTTTTTCGCGATCGCGTTTACTCCAAAATTCTGCCATGGTTATATTTTTTATAAGATTGATAACGAGGGTTAAATTGTTTTGATACCGATTTTACTATAGTCCTGGTATCTTGTTGTGAAACTCTGGGTTGGCTATTTGCAAATTCATGCGCTACAGAGGGTATATTCTTCTTAATAAGGCTCTCAATAGCTTTTAAAAACACTTTTTCTTCGGGGGCGCAAAAACTATAGGCCATTCCGCTTAAGCCCGCTCTTCCGGTTCTTCCTATGCGATGTACATAAGTTTCCGGAACATTGGGTAATTCAAAATTTAACACGTGACCCAGTTCGTCGATATCAATTCCTCTGGCAGCAATGTCAGTGGCAACCAATACTCGAATTTTACCTTTTTTGAAATTCTCTAACGCAAGTTGTCTGGCATTTTGTGATTTGTTCCCATGAATGGCATCCGCTGGAATATTCGATTCACTTAATTTCTTGGCTAACTTATTTGCCGCATGCTTCATCTGTGTAAACACCAGTAAAGAGTCAATTTCTGGGTTGTCTAGCATCTTTATCAGCAAAGACAATTTATCTTGTTTCGAAACATTATATACTGTTTGATTAATTACCTCTACGGTAGAGGACACTGGAGCTACCGTTACTTTTACGGGTTTTTTCAGTAAGGATTGAGCGAGTTGCTGTATCTCTGCAGGCATAGTGGCAGAGAAGAAAAGCGTTTGTCTATCAGCTGGCAGTTTTGCAATTACTTTTTTAATGTCATGCACAAAGCCCATGTCTAACATGCGGTCGGCTTCATCTAGTACAAAATGACGAATCGCTTGTAAGCTTACATAACCTTGTTGCATGAGGTCTAATAGGCGGCCAGGAGTGGCTACTAAAATCTCAGCCCCCTTTTGTATTTTTTGAACTTGCATGTGCTGAGGTACGCCTCCGAAAATAACCGCATGTTTTACTGTAAGGAACTTTCCGTACGTGGAAATACTCTCTCCAATTTGAATAGCTAACTCTCGGGTGGGGGTCAATATAAGCGCCCTCGGTTGTTGATGCTGATTTTTCTCCGTTCTTTTTAACTCGTGGAGTAGTTGTATAATGGGTATAGAAAATGCGGCCGTTTTACCGGTTCCAGTTTGTGCACATCCGAGAATATCTCTTTTTTGTAAGGCCTCTGGGATTGCTTGTTGTTGAATGGGAGTGGGGGTGGTGTATCCCTCACTATTCAGTGCGCGCAGAATTGGCTCAATAATAGCCAATTGGTTAAATGACATAGTAAAAATTTAGATAAAAAAAAGTGACAAGGCTGCTACTTATTTTGTAGCACATTATCCGCCTTACGTTAGCAACACAGGATATTTGGGAAGAATAAACTAAACAAATAAAGTAGTGAACTACTATAAGAAATGTAAAGATACATTTTTTTTACTAACTTTTCGATATAAAATCATTGCAATCATATTTTATGGAGTTACGTTGTCATAATCCAGGGCGAAGAGGGTTTATCAAAAAAGCAGCGGCCTTAACAACCTTGTACATGGTTCCTTCTATCTTGGTTCAGGCTGTAAGTATTGAATCTGTTGTCCCTACGCTGGCACCTAAAGAGAAAATTAAAATTACCATTAATGGAAAGCTCTGTGATGAGGCTGTAGATATCCGTATGACGCTTTTGGACTTTATTCGAGAGCAATTAGCGTTAACAGGCACTAAAAAAGGATGCGCAATGGGGCAATGTGGCGCTTGTATTGTGCATGTGGATGGAAAAAGACAAAATAGCTGTTTATCGCTAGCTATCTTTAATAATGGGAAGAGTATAACCACCATTGAGGGGCTAGCCAACGGCGATCAGCTTCATCCTCTCCAAGTAGCTTTTATCGAACACGATGCTATGCAGTGTGGGTATTGTACTCCAGGGCAAATCATGTCGGGTATTATTTGTTTAAGAGAAGGCCAGGCGGGTAGTCGCGATTCAATACGGCGCTACATGTCGGGCAATATTTGTCGTTGCGGCGCCTATCAGAATATTGTTGACGCTATTGAAGTTGTTCACAATAGTAGAAAATCTGTTTAGTACATTTCTTAACCTCCAAGACCAATTTATATGTCTCCAATTAATGATAGTCCTCGGGCTGATGCCATTCTAAAAGTAACTGGAAAGGCAAAGTATGCAGCTGAACATCGTGTAGATAACGTATGTTATGGTGTGTTTGTATGTAGTACAATTGCTTCAGGTACAATTACCAATTTAGATGAATCATTGGCGCTGAAATCAGAAGGAGTGTTGGATGTGATTTCTTTTAAAAATTGTCCTTCAATTCCTGGTTATGCCTCCGAAACTGCCGATGGGAAAAGGAATCCTCGACAATGGTGGGGTATGAAAGTTTTATATGATAATATTGTTCGTTTTCATGGACAGCCTATTGCATTGGTAGTAGCTGATAGTTTTGAAAACGCTAATGCTGCTGTTAATCTGGTCAAAGTAAAGTATGAGACTACTTCTTTTGAAACAGACTTTACAGCTGCTCGTCAAGATGGCGCTAAGTTAAAATCTGCTGGTATTTACAAAAGAGGAGATATTGAGCTGCTGCAACAAGCTTCTTATAAGGTGGAGGGTGAATTTACAATTCCTATCGAGGTTCATAATCCCATGGAAATGCATGCAAGTATTGCTGTGTGGGAGGGAGAAGATAAATTAATAGTATATGATAAGTCGCAGGGACCAAAATCTACGCAGGGAGCCTTATCCCGATTGTTTGGGGTGCCTGAAAAAAATGTAAGAGTAATAGTTGACTTTGTTGGTGGGGCCTTTGGTAATGCGTTAAGAAGTTGGCACAATCTTCCTGCCGCTTGTATTGCTGCTAAAAAAATTAAGCGGCCTGTAAAAATTGTGCTCACTCGTCCGCAAATGTTCTCAATGGTGGGATATCGTCCTGCGTCTTGGCAAAAAATTCGAATTGGAGCTGATTCAACAGGTAAGTTTGTCGGGATAGAACATGCTGCCATTAGTAATACTTCTAGATATGAGGAGTTTAGAGAAGGTATTGTGAACGTTTCTCGTTTTTTATACGCTTGTGACAATGTGGCTACTGATTATAAACTTTTAGCTCTTGATCTAAGCACACCCACTTGGAAGCGAGGGCCAGGGGAAGCAACCGGGTGCTTTGCGTTGGAAAGTGCAATTGATGAGTTGTCGTATCAGTTGAAAATGGATCCTGTTGACCTTCGATTAGTCAATGAGCCTTCGGTTAATCCGGAATCAAAAATGCCTTGGTCTTCAAGATACCTTCGCGAATGTTATTTGAAAGGGAAAGAGATAATTAATTGGAGTAAAAGACCTCAGGTGCCCGGAACGTTGAAAGAAAATGGTATGCTGATTGGCTATGGAATGTCTACCGGTGTATTTGGTGCTTCAAAGGGTGCAGCTTCAGTGCGTGCAATTTTAACTGCCGATGGAAAGTTGGAATTGCAAAGTGCAGTTAGTGATATGGGACCTGGCACTACCACCGCAATGATAAAAATTGCTGCGGATAACTTACAAATTCCCATACAATACATTCGTTTTAAATTGGGTGATTCCGATTTACCTCCGGGGCCTACACAGGGTGGATCTACCACTACTTCCACATTGGGGTCTGCCGTTCATTTAGCCTGTGAGACGTTGAAAAAAAATATTAAACAATTGGCAATGCAATATGTGCCGGAACTTAAAGAGGTGGATGAAAATGAACTAATGTATGCCAAAGGAGAGCTATTGAGTTCCACCAACGCTCAAATTAAAATACCCGTTGCGCAGTTATTAACACTTGCCAAACAAGAGCAGTTAAATATTTTAGTCAGCTCTACTGGAAATTCT
>JBMSWW010000126.1:0-5087 GCA_049425065.1 Chitinophagaceae bacterium | reverse complement strand
GTTGGTAACGCTTTCGATTGTTAACGGATAGGAGTCTTCCATCCAACTAATATTCACTAGCGTTTCATTCGACTCGGTAGATTCTTTAGGGAGATTATCCGAGGTAATTGCTAATACAGGTGGAACCTCTAGTGAGCTCGGCCGAATGACAGGCTTAGATTTTGGAGAAACTTTAGAGAGAATTTTTGTAACATCAGCTTTTGCCGCTATTTCTCCATTGCTTGTAAAGCCTTTGCTAATATTAAGCGTTGAAAGATTAGCGGTTGTATATTCATTAGTAGGTAGCTCATACAGATGCGTCGCCATAAAATAATTATCGTGCTGATTATCGGGCGAAGCGATTCTGATTTTTTGAGAAGCGTTGTTCTGAAGAGGGAGCGGAACTGAAGTGGCTTCTTCAAGGTTGATTTTTTCAGAAGTGGCTTTTTCAGTTGGTATAGTGCTGGCAGACTGCTTATTTTGTTTAGCCAGCGAAGAGGAACGAGTTACTTCGGGATTCATCAACATCACAACAGTAACTGTAAGTCCTGTTAAGAAAAGGAGACTTAATCCAGCACCCAACCAGCGTTTACGAGTATGCAACTTTGCATGGATGGCATTCCATACTTGTTCAGAAGGGTATAGACGATGGTTATCGGCATTCTCCTTCAGAAATCGTTCAAATTCTTTATTGTTTAACCTACCATCCATTATTCATCCATCGCCACTTGCGGCAAGCAGTTAATAGTTGTTCAATGTTGGCCAACAGCTTGTAGCCATTGACTTTCTTGTTTTGGTTGCAGGATTCTTTTTTTAATCAGTAAGTCCTCCAGCATATTTTTCGCTCTGGTGAATTGACTTCGGCTGGTACTTTCTTCAATGTCCAACAGTTGGGCAATTTCACGGTGGCTGTATCCTTCAATTGCATACAGGTTCAACACGGTGCGGTATCCAATGGGCAAAGTTCGAATACACTCCACAATTTGTTTTACCTGTACTAGTGCCGGAACACTGTCCTCTTTTATCTGAATTGAATTAGCATGAATGAGATCAACACTCTCGCTGAACTTTTTATTTCGTTTAAGAATATTGATACAAGTATGCACAACAATTCGTCGTATCCAACCTTCAAAAGAACCTCTTTTCTCAAAGGTGTGCAGTTGCGTAAAGACTTTGATAAAGCCCTCCTGCAACATGTCTTCCGCATCCTCCCTATTATGGGCATAGCGATAACAAACGGCCAGCATCTTAGGGCTGTAGGTTTGATACAGCTCCCTTTGGGCGCTAGCCTCATTGTTTAAGCAACCTTGTAAGATGACTTCCTCGGTCATAAATTCGACTTGGGTAGTCTAATTTAAGACATTTTCATCCTACAATTGCTGCACTGCCTGTTAAAAATTTGTACGGAGGGTCAGATAGAGATTTCTGCCCGGGGCAGAGAATCCGGAGGCGAAGTAGCGATAATTGCGATCTAATATGTTTTCTAGACCAGCTTGAACTTGGAGACTTTTATAGAGCTGCCAACTGGCTCTGAGGTTCAGGGTGTACCAGGAGGGCATTCCATCGGGGGTGGCATATTGGGCATTGTCTTCCCCATTCATATTAAAATCTTCGATTCTTTTCCAGCCATTGAAGTGAATATAGAACTCGCCCTGCAGGGTATTTTTTTTATAGAGCAGGGACGATTTTCCGAAGAAGGGAGGAATATGGTCCATGGGCTTGATCGCCTTATTGCCCGAGGTGAAGCGACCATAAGTGCTGCTGAGGGTAGTCTCCCAATCGAGGGAGGGTGTTAGTTTAATATCCAGGCGATAGTTCAATCCGCGGATAAACGCTTTGCGTGCATTTTGATTGGCAATTACCTGACTCAGGGTTCCGTTATAAAGAATCGAGTCTCTCCCTTCTAATTGAAAAGGAGCCAGGGCAATGGCATTGCGAAAGAGGGTAAAGAAGGCAGTGATCTCTGTCTTGTACTTTTCGGTGCTGTACTTGAGTTGAAGATCCCAGCTATAAGTATACTCGGGTTTAATATCTGGATTTGGTACAACCAGTCTTTGCAGATTGCCGCTGGATTCAAAAACTCTTGAGGCATCATCAATATTGGGCGTTCTGAATCCGGAGGATAGATTCGTGCTGGCACGCAGCTTTTCATGGGGAAGATGCACCAGCCCCATGTTCCAGGTAAGCGCTGTGGGGCGTTGGGTAATTTTTGTGAAGGGGAAGTTGAAAAAGCTATTGTCTGAAATCGTAGAATATAAAGAATGCGTTTGCAAACGTATGCCGTCATTCAATACCCACTTTCCATTTTTTATTTTTTTCAAATGTTGTGCATAGATACCGAGGTAATGCATTCGATTTTTTCCATTGGGATATCGACTATCTAGTGGCGTCACAACGCCGGTGAACAAATTTGTACGGTCAGCGGTAGAGCTAAGAAAATTAAACTGTCCATCAATTCCAGCAGTTAATTCATTATTTCCCCATTTTTCTTTGAGGTCAAAATTGAAAGCGGCTACTTTAATATGTTCTCGGCGACTATCAAATTTCTCATAAGCCTGAAATTCGCGTTGTTGACGACTCTCTTTACTATCTTGATAATTGATATTTAAACGAATTTCATCGGCGATGCTGTTGTTGCTATTTGTCCACTCATAAGAAACTAAATACCTTGTTTGAGGGCCGTAGTACCATTCTGCCCAGCGAAGACTGAGCCCGGCAAGCGGAAAATTTTTCATGTCCTGCAACCGATCATAGCGAGGCACGTTGGAGGAGTTAGAGTGCTGCAGGTTCAGGATATGCGTGTTGAATACGTCGGGCTTAAACAATAGTTTGCCTGCAATATCCCATTGTTTATAGCCGGAGTATTTTTGGATGCGATCATCGGGATTTGGTACTAGTTGATCAATCTGATTAATTGTTTCAATTAACATAGTACGTCTTCCAAAATCAGGGTATTTTTTTGGATACTTGTTGCCCATTCGCAGGTCCCCAAATTCACTGAAGGTCATGGATTGTATCCACCCCCATTTTCTACCACGCAGTTGGTATTGTGTGTGAATGGTATTTTCTTGATTAGCACTGCTTACGCGCAGCATAGAACTGGATGTGAAAATAGTTTTCCCAGTGGTGGAGAGCTGGGGTAAACGAGTGCGCAAATGAACCACACCCCCTAGCGCATCACTGCCGTATAACGTAGAAGCCGGTCCGTATAAAATCTCAACGCGTTCCAGCATGTTTTGATCCACTGTAATTACGTTTTGTAAATGTCCTGCCCGGTAAATTGCATTGTTAAGTCGTATACCATCCACTACCAATAAAACGCGGCTGGCTTCAAAACCTCTCAGCACAGGGCTACTTCCTCCTTGTTGGCTTTTTTGTACAAACACTTGGCCGGTATTCAGTAAAAGATCTCCGGTGTTCTGTGCATTAAATCGGGTAATAGTTCTGGCGCTGATTACATCCACTGGCTGCGAAACGTTTTTCTTTTTCTCTGCGAATTTCCCAGAGTATATAATGGCTTCTTCCAGATTTACCGTATCGGTACTATCGGTTTGTGCTAGGGAGTGAAAAGCTAGGCCTGTGAGGGCCATTATCCCAAAGAACTTCCTCATGATTACAATTAGTCTCTTTCTTTCTTTTCTTTTTTTTCCTCTTTCTTTACCGGGGGGGTCTTTTTTTGCTTCACCAAACTATCTATAGGATAGCGGACTTTCATCGTGTCCATTATGGATTGTGCCCATCCGGTGATTGCGTCTTTTTCTTCGGTAGTGAGACGTGCGTTGGTATGCGTCCAGGTATAAGAGTTTAAAGGCATCTCACCTTCTTTCACCATTTCAATTGTCTCTTCCATTTTGTGATATTGGTAGCGAAGTGAACGATTTGTATATTCATCGAAGTTCACATGCTTTTTGCCATCGTTGACATGTTCTGCTAGCCACCAATCTATTGGTTGAATTTTTGAGTACCAGGGATAGCTGGTATTATTGCTGTGGCAATCCATGCAGGCTTTATTCATGATCGATCTTACATTGGCAGGTACCGCATAGTTGTTGCCGATATAGTTAGGCTGAGGTCCCTCACTACTATTTTTATCAGGATGAATAAACTGAATAATCAAAAAGGCTACCAGCAAGACCCATCCGACTGTTTTTACAATTTTCATAGGACGTAATTTAATTGGTCAGAATATCTCCTGTCATTTCCGAAGGTACAGGAAGTCCCATTCTGTTGAGAATCGTAGGGGCCAGATCACCCAGTTTGCCGGGTTTTACCTTTGGGGTCCATTGCTTATCGATCACAAAAAGGGGAACCAAGTTTAAGGTGTGAGCGGTATTGGGAGAACCGTCTTCGTTTATTAAATAATCAGAGTTGCCATGATCAGCCGTCAAAAAAATAGTATAACCATGCTGCAAGCCTGCAGTCACCACGCGGGATACGGAGTGGTCTACGGTTTCTGCGGCTTTGATAGCGGCTTCCCATATGCCCGTATGTCCCACCATATCTGCATTGGCATAGTTCAAACAAATGAAATGCGCAGTTTCGCCTTCAATTTCTTTTACAATTGCATCCGTAACGGCTTGGGCACTCATCTCTGGTTGTAAATCGTAGGTAGCTACTTTCGGAGAAGGGATCATGATCCGTTGTTCTCCTTCAAATGGTTTTTCTCGGCCACCGCTGAAGAAAAAGCTTACGTGTGGATATTTCTCTGTTTCTGCAATACGAATTTGTTTCAGTCCTGCTTTTTCAATTACTTCTCCCAGTGTGTTATTAAGATTATCATTTTCAAAAATGACATGCACATTTTCATAAGTCTTGTCATATTCGGTCATCGTGGTATAATCAAGATGTAGTTTGTGCATGTTGAATTCCGGAAGATCGATCTGTGTGAGCACTTGTGTGATCTCTCTGCAACGGTCCGTACGAAAATTGAAACAGAGCGCCACGTCGCCTTCTTGAATGGTAGCAAGCGGCTGCTGATTTTCGTCAATAATAACGGTGGGTTTTATAAACTCATCCGTGATATTCTGGGCATACGAATTGGCAATTGCTTCCAAGGCATCGTTAGATGTCTCTCCAAGTCCATTCACCAGCGCGTCATAGGTAAGTTT
>JBMSWW010000125.1:0-5102 GCA_049425065.1 Chitinophagaceae bacterium | reverse complement strand
CCCAGAAGTAAAACTGTTTACTGTAATCTGTTTTAAAAGACACAAAACTCTGTAATACAGGATCGCCTTCTTGATAAGTGGCCGCAAAAATAGCTGAGAGCCCAATCAATACTAAAGCTAGATAAATCCAAACCAAACTCCAGTCAATTCCCTTCGATATAGTAGAAGAATTTCTCATGCAGAGTAGCTATGCAGATTTTCAAAATTAGACTTGGGTAGTAGTGCAGCAGATAAAACACTCATCCAAACAGGCAAATTGTTGTTCGTTTTATTATTATAAGGACGAGGCAATGCGTGATTAGGAACATTGAGTTGAGAAAACCGATCAATATAAGAACTGTCTTTAGTTACTTGGAACCATTTGAAAGCACGAATCGAGTCCTCTTTATATTGTAAACGCTTAAAATAGGAAGGCATCAGATTGGTACCCGCTATGCGCGCTGAATCAAGCTTGCTCTTAGCTGTTAATGTATCCAACAAATATTTTTCCATCATCATCCGTGCAATTGGAGCAGCCCATGTTGCTCCAAAGCCGGCATTTTGAACAAACACAGCAATCGCAATGCGAGGATTTTCTTTTGGTGCAAAACAAACAAACATCGAATTGTCCGGAAGCTTCACACGGCGGCGATCTAAAATTGTATAGTTTTCGGCAGTTCCTGTTTTAGCACACACTTCTATTCCTTCAATTTGTGCACCGCGAGCTGTTCCTACTTTAACCACATCACTCATTCCCTCGATCACTTCATTAAATACAACATCAGGGATATTAGTCAGTACATCATGACGTTCATTAAATCGACTTAACTTTTCTTGATCGCGTTCAGTTTCTCTCTCTATCTCTTTTACAAAATGAGGAGTATAGTAATACCCTTTATTCGCAATGATACACATGGTATTTGCCATTTGTAAAGGAGTGGTTTGCATTTTATCCTGACCGATGCCCAATGTAAGGTTTGTACAAGAAGTCCAGCGACCTGCATTCTCTCGGTTATAGACTACAGTATCCGGAATTCCACCACTGTTTTCATTGGGCAAATCAACTCCTAATCGAACGCCTAATCCAAATGCATTCATATATTGTTTCCAATGCAAATAACCATCATAAACATTTTTATATTTCGAATTATCTACAGTCAATCGATAAATATGTGCGAAGTATGCATTACAAGAATTAGCAATTGCCAACCGAACATTGTCCGCGTGTCCTCCACCTGCGTGTGTACACTCTGGCTTGCCGTGACCACACAATGTATAACGTCCACCGCAAGGGTAACCCCAAGAGGCAGAAATTACTTTTTCGTTTAAGGCAATCAACGCACCCAAAGGTTTGTAGGTGGATCCGGGTTCGTAGCGTCCGGCTATAGCACGGTTTAACATAGGACCCGAAACATCGAGCTGCATTCGACTGAAGTTTTTACTTCCCTCTGAGCCTGACAAATCATTTGGATTATAATTAGGCCCTGAAACCATTGTCAAGATTCCTCCAGTCCTTGGATCAATTGCAACAACGCCCCCTACTTTGTTACTCATCAACACTTCGGCCAACTGTTGTAACTCAATATCAATATGTGTACGCAAACTGCGCCCAGCAATGGATGCCGTATCATATTCACCATTTTCATATTGACCAACAATTCGGTTTTTATTGTCTTTGATCATGTACTGCACCCCACGTTGCCCCATCAACACGGTTTCATAATAAGATTCCAGCCCCGTTTTTCCGATGTAATCGCCCTGCCTGTAAAAATTATTCGAGCGTTCAATATCTCTTTTATCCGCCTCACGGATATATCCTAGTATATGCGCAGCAGCATTATAGGGATAGGTACGCAAGGGGCGCTCAACTAAATTAAATCCGGGAAAGCGCCAACTGTTTTCTTCAAAGCGAGCTTGTAACTCTTTTGTCAACATTGCTTTGAAGATGGAAGGACGAACACTGGTATTTTTAACAATCGCTTCAACAATTCGTTTACGATACTCGCTGGTGTCCATGTTAAGTAAGCGACAAAATGCAATCGTATCGATTCCTTTTGCCTCAGCAGGCGTGACCATCAAGTCAAAAATGATTGTGTTATTCAAGATTGCCCGGCCCTTACGATCATATATAATACCCCGCTCCGGATAAATGACTTTTGCATAGACCGCGTTATCCATAGCCAATTGCTTATAACGACGATCAATTAATTGCAGATAAAACAGCTGTAGACCAATCACCACAAAAGCCACCAAAATGATGATGCGAATTGTATTACTGCGCGACTGATTATATACTGCCATAAAAGTTACTCAACTAGCTTCCTACGTTTGTTCGATATCGCATTTGCCGTGGGAACAATAATTCAATTGGGATGATCAATAATAACGAAATAGCAGTAGACGCAAAAGTCTTGACAAGAAAATCTCCAAAGGATCCAAAACTAAGCCACTCCAAAAAAACCAACCAGGTATTATAGGAAAGTGTAAGCACTGTAATATAAATTACATAGGGCGCCCACAATAATGACTGCGGAGAAGGCTCACGGTAGTTAAACTCAGTACTATCGCGTGGCGTCAACACTGTGATTAAAAAAGGTCTGATAAATGCCAGCACCAAACAAGCGGAAGCATGTAGCCCCGGTGATTGTAAAAAATAATCCACGATAAGTCCGGTAAAGAAGGCAATCCACAATAATAAACGTGGACGAATTGAAAAAGGCAACCAAAGTAAAAAAATAAAATAGAGCGAGGGGGAAATAAAACGATGTAAATGAGGAATACTATGCAAAACGTATACCTCAATAAAAAGGAATAGCAGTAATCGCACAATATTTCTTATCACTTCTCTCATCTAGGATTTCTTTTTGGATCCTCAATACGTTTTCTAGTATCCTCATCAAGCTTAGACTGCTCAGTATATTGTAAGTTTTCGACTACAAATACATGTTGCAGATTATTGAAGCGAGCGCTGGGACGAACTTTTAATACATAGAAGTTTGTACTGTTATCACTCACAATCCCCGACACCACACCAACCGGATAATCTGGAGGGAAATTGAAAGAGTAACGACTCGAAACAACCACATCTCCCACTTTAACAGGCACGCTTTTAGGAAGTCCTTTTAGTAGAAATACACTTGGATCCGCCCCATCCCACTCCAACGTCCCAAAGTCACCCGTCTTTTTTAAAGCCACATTCACTTTTTGACGCACATGCAATAAACTCATCACTTGTGAAAAATGTGGACTGACACTCACCACAATTCCTACGGCGCTTCCGTCAGCATTTAATACAGACATATTTTCTGTAATTCCCTCTACTGATCCCCGATCGAGTTGTATATAATTTTTTTCACCACTAGTCGAATTAAAAATCACCGAAGCAGGTCTAAAATAATATCGACGAGTTTGACGCGTAGAATCTTGCATTACAGTATCAACCACCAACCGCTTAGTTGTGTCGGGCTGAACATATTGTTGTGCCAATAAATTCAATAACGAATCATTGACTCTATGTAATCGTTTATTCTCTTCACCAAGCACAAAGAAATTCTCAACCTTCTTGTATCGGGTATTTATCTGCCCCGTCAACTCGTTAGCCCATTGTAAAAATTGAGCATGATGAAATTTATTATAGCTATACAGAAACCAAAGTGATAGAATCTGTAATAACAGAAAAGTAAAAAAAGTCAGATAGCGACGAATAAATAGGATGACGTTACGCAACGTAGTTCCGTTTTAATTTCATCCGTTAACGCATCACGAATGGATAGCGATCATAATTTTTTAATGCAATTCCCGTTCCGCGTACAACACTCTTTAATGGATCATCGGCAACGTGCACAGGAAGTTTGATCTTGGCACTTAGTCTACGATCCAATCCGCGTAGTAAGGCACCTCCACCCGTAATGTAGAGACCACGACGATAAATATCGGCAGCTAACTCAGGTGGTGTTTGCTCTAGTGCTTTCAAAATCGCTTCTTCAATTTTGAAGATACTCTTATCAAGCGCCTCTGCAATTTCCTGATAACTCACCATAATTTGTTTTGGAATACCGGTTACCAAATCTCGTCCGTTCACTGGAAAATCATCTGGAGGATTATCGATATCCTTCATAGCAGCACCCACTTGAATTTTGATTTGTTCCGCAGTGCGCTCACCAATCAACAATGAATGATAACGACGAAGTGCTTCCATAATATCAGCAGTAAATTCATCACCTGCCACACGTATAGATTGATCACAAACAATTCCCGCAAGTGCAATTACTGTGATACCTGTTGTTCCACCTCCAATATCAATGATCATGTTACCAACTGGCTCTTCCACATCAATACCAATACCTAATGCAGCTGCCATTGGTTCGTGAATCAAATACACTTCTTTAGCACCCGCTTGTTCTGCACTATCACGCACGGCACGCTTTTCAACTTCAGTGATAGAAGAAGGAATACAAATCATCATTCTCCAACTTGGAGGTAATAATGGACGCTTTGGATAAACCAATTTGATCAACTCGCGTATCATTAACTCTGCAGCATTAAAATCTGCGATTACACCATCACGCAGTGGACGCACGGTACGAATGCTCTCATGTGTTTTTTCATGCATCATGAGTGCTTTCTTTCCAACAGCTAAAACTTCTTTCGGATTATTTCGATTCAGCGCTACAATACTCGGTTCATTCACCACGACTTCATCGTTGTGAATGATCAACGTATTTGCAGTGCCGAGGTCAATAGCAATTTCTTGTGTAAACCAATTGAAAATTCCCATGTTCAATATCACTTTATAGTGGAACAAAGGTGCGGGAAATTGAGAACTTCTCAAAGGGAATCAGCGATTCCGGTCACTCTTTTTCTCAGCTAAATTCAAAACCGATATCGCGACGGAAAAACTTGCCCTCGAACTGAATTTTTTCTTGAGCGTACCTCGCATGTTTGGCCGCTTCTGCAACAGAATTTCCAAACGCGGTCACACAAAGAACCCTTCCCCCGCTGGTCACCGTTGCCCCATCAGAAAGTTGTGTTCCCATATGAAAAACGGAGACATCCGTACCTGTCGCAACCTCCAAACCAGCTATGGTAAATCCTTTTTTATAGTCTTCAGGATACCCCCCACT
>JBMSWW010000124.1:0-5111 GCA_049425065.1 Chitinophagaceae bacterium | reverse complement strand
AAAAACAAAGATGACGCATGAGAGCAAACTAGTATTCTCACGTGACATCTAGCCAGGTTATTTTCTACAATAAGGGATGGTTTAATACTACCTTGTTCGTGTTTCTTCAGGAAAAAAAGAGCCCAATAACATAAGTATACTACTGACTAGCACCAGATAGATTCCCCATTGTTTTTCAGGGCATTCTCCTGCTCTACAAAGTGATAAAACCAGAAAATTACGGAGCATCCAAGCAGTATTTAAACCCGTTACCAACAAATTAAATCGCTTGGCCCAAAGCCTTGGTATCATTGAAAAAATAATGAATAAACAGACAAGTATAAGATGCAGGGCTCCCGGTTTTCCATAGGAGGTGCCCTCAGCCGCCACCCCCGTAATGTTTATTCCTTTGGAAGCAATGGTTACCCAAGGAGTCCAACACGCGTATACCAATAGCAAGGCACCCGTAATACCAGGCCATTTCAGATTTTTCATATTACCGTAATAATTGGAATGCAAATTAACGGAATCCAAATAGTAACGGGAATAAAAACAACACCACCACGGCCCAAGCTGCATATACAGGAAGGAAAATAGCGATGGATCGTTCTACTCCATTTTGAAAAGTAGCCTTCCCTCGATATTGCAAGTACAGCTGGCGGGCAATCATAATCAAGTTAATAAAGAATAAAACATTCCCTCCTAATACCGCTAATCGATTAGGAGTGATACCCCAACTGGAAATACGAAATAATATAGCAGAAAGTGCAATACCATTCACTATAATAGTAACTCCTGAGAGGAGCAATATCACTAATAGCGAAAGCTGATTAGCGGCGGAGCGATGCATTTCAATAACTGAGAAAAAGATAATGGCCAAGACCCCAATTAACAAAAGATTAAACAATAATAAAAAGTCTCGATCATTGAAGGGGTCTTTGTTAGCCACGGCAATCCCAATCAAATAAGCCACCAACGTGATAAGTACCAAGGGACTGAAAATACGGGCAATCACAGGAGACACCTTATTCACTAACTGAGGATTGGCCTTCACTACATAAGCGGCTACTAAAGGAGACGCACAAAGCTCTGCAATCAAAATCCATTGGGTATAAAAATCAGCTATCTGTAGTCCGATCAAATCAAATAAACCAATCGTAATACCGGTCAAGGCCATTATCACACTCGTAATTAAAGAGCCCATCACAATAAGATCCCCATTTAATCGCAAATACTCTGGACGCTCACTCCAATCACGAAGATTTCCTCCCGTGTACACAAAACCTGTTAAAGCCCACGCAAAAAGAGGTAAATGAATGCAGGCTAACAAAAAGGTATCGCTCTTCGAATTTTCCGGAAGAAAATTTATATACAAAGCGGCAACGGCCAACATGATTCCAACCACCCCAACTATCTTTAGAGGAATACGTTTCATCCAAATAAAATAGGCCATTAGCGTCGGGAAGACGATAAAGCTGATATTTCTTGGATAAAAAAACTCTTCTTTAATATTAAAAAGTGTGGGAATCTTGGCAATAACAGTTGCCACTAGCGCAGCGACTATGATAAAAATCAAGTCATTTTTCTTTCCCCAAGAAATGGCACCGCCCTCTTCGTGCAAACGCTGGTACCAGCATTGTGCAATGGGATCTTCAGGCAAGCTGGGATATAAAGCGGAGAAAGCTTTCTTAAACTCAGTACGATTTGAACGATAAAGCTGTTCCAACATGGCAGGATCAGCCATATGATCCTTGATAATAGATGTCATTTTATAGGGGCCGCCATTGAGCAGGTAGAACAAAAGTACGACCCCGCTATAATTTCTTCAAACCTTTCATCACATTTAACTGTACATTTCTGCTCTCAATGTCTTAACGCGATCATCTTCCAAATATTCATCAAAGGTCATCAACCTATCTATGATTCCTTTGGGTGTCAATTCAATAACGCGATTGGCCACCGTTTGCATAAAAGTGTGATCATGACTACTTAAAAGTACAATGCTTTTATAATCCGTACATTGTTCGTTGAAGCTTTGAATACTTTCCAGATCCAAGTGGTTGGTAGGCTGATCCAGCAAAATCACATTTGGATTTTGAAGCATCATTCGGCTAAGCATACAACGGACTTTCTCTCCTCCACTCAGCACATTCGTTTTCTTGAGTACATCTTCCCCACTAAATAACATCTTGCCTAAAAAACCACGTAAAAACGGCTCATCCACATCTTTTACATGATCCGGAACATATTGTCTTAACCAATCCATCAGGTTCATATCACCACTAAAAAAACGTGTATTCTCTTGTGGCAGATAAGCATGGGTGATAGTGCTTCCCCACTCATATTCACCGCTATCAGCGGTGGACTCCCCTGCTATGATATTATAAAAGGCCGTTACAGCTAGTGGGTCCTGACTCAGCAACGCAATTTTATCTCCCTTATTAACGGTAAAAGTCACTTGATCAAACAACACCCTTCCTTCTACTGCCTTTTTCAATTTAGTCACGTTCAGTATCTGATTTCCCACCTCCCGTAAGGGTTGGAAAATTATACCCGGGTATTTGCGATAGCTGGGTTCAATTTCTTCGATGGTTAATTTCTCCAATGCTTTCTTTCGAGAAGTTGCCTGACGGCTTTTAGAAGCATTAGCACTAAAGCGTGCAATGAAGTCTACTAATGCCTGTCTTTTTTCCTCTACCTTCTTGTTTTTATCACTTAACTGACGGGCCATTAATTGAGAAGACTCATACCAGAAGGTATAGTTACCGGTAAATACTTTTATTTTTTGACGATCCACATCGGCCACATGCGTACAAACGGCATCAAGGAAGTGTCGGTCATGGCTTACTACCAACACGATATTCTCATAATCTGCCAGGAAGTTCTCCAACCAACTGATGGTCTCTATATCCAATCCGTTAGTAGGTTCATCAAGAAGCAAAATATCTGGATTTCCAAATAATGCCTGCGCCAACAACACGCGTACTTTCAGATTGGCAGGAATATCTTTCATCAGTAAAGGGTGATACGCTTCTTTTACACCCAATTCTCCCAATAAAGTAGCCGCATCACTTTCTGCAGTGTAGCCGCCCATTTCACCAAATTCATGCTCAAGCTCTCCAGCACGAATACCATCCTCCTCTGAAAAGTCTGACAATGCATAAATCGCCTCTCTATCCTTTGAAACTTGCCAGAGTTTAGTATGCCCCATCAAGACGGTATTGAGTACAGTTTCCTCATCGAAAGCAAATTGGTTTTGTTTTAAAACCGCCATGCGCTCACCAGGTGTAATATCCACCCTTCCCTTATTCGGTTCAATTTCACCACTTAATATCTTCAAAAAGGTACTTTTTCCAGCACCATTGGCTCCGATGACTCCATAACAATTCCCTTTGGTGAAATTCACATTAACCTCTTCAAAAAGGACTCGTTTTCCGTAGGCAAGTTTAAGGTCTTTAACACTGATCATGGGATTTATTTAGCGGCGGCAAATGTACTATAAAAAAAGCATCCCGTCCGAACTAACCGGACGGGATGCCTATTAAAAGAAAGTAAGAATTACTTATAAATCACCATGTTGATCGTACGTGTAACTACAGGAGTTTGCTCGTCGTTAATTACCAACAAGTGGTAAGTACCAGCAGGGAGTCTGGAAAGATCCATATTCAGTACTTGTCCAAAGAAGACATTATTGATGTTTTGAGTACGTACCAATTGTCCAACGTTATTATAGACCTTAACTCCAAAGCGAGAGTAGAGATCAGTGTTCACTCGTAGACCAAAACGTCCAGTGTTGGGGTTAGGATACAAGGTCAAAGAGGCAGGATTCTCTAATGGAATCTGACGCTCTGCACACTGATCAACTATTATATTGCTAGATAATGTAGACTCACAACCCTGATTGGAAACGGTATAAGTAACAGATTTAACACCAACCCCAGCTGTACGTGGATTAAAGCTAGTACCTGTTACCCCAGCACCAGAGAAGACACCACCTGCAGGAGAAGCAGTAAGAGAAACTGGCTGATCAGATACACAAAGCTGACTCACTGGAGCAATAGAAATAACAGGATAAGCATTCACCGTTAAGGCAACATTTGTGGAATAAATAGTTCCGCAACTGGTAGTTACTCCCACACGGAATAAATATCCATTTTGAGCAACTGGAACGTTAGTTTGACTAAAAGTTGCGTTAGTTGCAGCAGCGACATCCGTCCAAGTAGCACCATTGTTGGCACTTGCCTGCCACTGATAGCTTAGTGTTCCAATTGGAGTAGTAGCAGCTACAGTGAAGCTTGTAGAACCTCCATCGCAAATTGATGCGGAAGTGATAGGCTGTACAGTGATAGTGGGAGCAGCACTTAGCATTAATGATGCAGCACTTGAAGTAGCTGCTGGAGAACAAGCACCAGATACAACACAACGATACTTATTGTTGTTTTGCGAAAGTGCGGTTGAAGCTATAGTATACGTCGCTGCAGTTGCGCCAGCAATATTGGAATAGTTGGCACCACCATCCGTACTAACCTGCCATTGATAGGAAAGAACACCTCCTGATGCCCCTACAGAGAAGGAAGCAACAGTGCCAGTACATTGAGTTAAGCTAGTGGGTTCGTTAGTGATTTCAGGAGAAGCGTTTATGGTTAATGCAGCTTCACTTGAAGTTGTATTTCCGCATTGACCATAAACGATACAACGGTAAGAATAGCCTGACATGCTGAGAGAAACATTACTTTCTGTGTAGGTTGCACTAGTAGCACCGGAGATATTAGTGAAACCAGCACCGGTATTCAATTGCCACTGGTAAGAGCTTCCAGTAGCAGCAACCACGGAAAAGTTTGCTGTAGCGCCTGAACATACCGCTTGGTTAGCAGGCTGGGTACTAATGGAAGGACCTGCACCAGGACTAATCTGGAAGCTTACATTCACCGTACGATTGGGAGCTCCAGTAGAGGTGCCAGAAATAACAAAGCTATAAGTATCTGGAGCCAGCGTATTGGCATTATTCAAAGTAACCGTAAAGCTGTTTCCAACAGTAACAGGACTTGAAGTTATCGTTACAGAAGTACCTGCTGGTGCAGTAGTTGTATTTGTCAAAGCAATTGCACCAGTAAAGCCACCAAAAGAAGAAG
>JBMSWW010000123.1:0-5150 GCA_049425065.1 Chitinophagaceae bacterium | reverse complement strand
GAATATTTGCCCCTTATCTACAAGGTCTTTACCCAATTTTAATCAACGCCTTTGAGTTTTTGGCACTTTCCGTTTTAC
This sequence comes from Chitinophagaceae bacterium, assembly GCA_049425065.1. Classification (GTDB taxonomy): domain Bacteria; phylum Bacteroidota; class Bacteroidia; order Chitinophagales; family Chitinophagaceae; genus JJ008. The sequence continues at coordinate 5,072 of JBMSWW010000123.1, read as the reverse complement.
TGGGCTGCATTATTTTTCTTACCCGACGACATCTCACTTCTATTCAAAGATTTAAAAGTTCAGATATAGCTGGTTGGCCCAAAAAAGATGCCACTATTATTTTGACAACAGAGATTGTATTGATGTCTCTGTTTCTCCTCATGAATGGGGCAGACACTTTGCTGCAACAAAGAGGCGATTCTCATTACACCAGTCAACTTACAGGTAATTTTTGGATTTCCTCGTTGCTGCATGGGTGGTTAAATAATTACACAAACGCTACGTTGGTGTTTATTGAAAGAGCAAGTTGGTGGTTGCATATTGTAGGAATTTTTGCCTTTTTAAATTACCTGCCCTACTCAAAGCACCTTCATATTATTTTGGCCTTCCCCAATGCTTATTATGCCAGACTGAAACCTGTCGGGGCTATGGACAATATGCCCTCCATTCAACAGGAGGTTCTTTATGCGATGCAACCTGAATTAGCCCCCACAGGTGAAGTAGCTCCTCCGACTCGATTTGGAGCTAAGGATGTTATGGATTTAAGTTGGAAAAATCTCATGGACGCCTACAGCTGTACGGAATGCGGACGTTGTTCAACAGCTTGCCCGGCCAATCAAACCGGAAAGAAACTTTCTCCTCGAAAAATCATGATGGATACCCGAGATCGTTTGGAAGCGGTAGGTAAGATTATCGACACCAAAGGTCAATGGGAGGAAGATGGAAAATCATTGTTACATAATTATATCACTACAGAAGAACTCAATGCCTGTACCACTTGTAACGCTTGCGTGGAAGAGTGTCCAGTGAGCATAAGTCCTTTAGATATAATATTGCAATTAAGACGTAACCTGGTGATGGAAGAAAGTAACACCCCAGCTGAGTGGGCTGCGGTATTTAGCAATACCGAAAACAACTTTGCTCCTTGGAAATTCAGTCCAGAGGACAGAGATCAGTGGACAAAATCAGTTTAATAGTTGTGATCGGTGTCTATCTTCATTCGATGTAATTGCTCTACGAACTTTTGAGCGTCTTTAGCAGGATCCTCCAATCGATGCGCCGTATCTTTTTTGCTGACTATTTTAAATAATTGCCAACAAGCCGTCAATAAAAAGATTCCTCCAATCACCCAGTTTAGAATAGACTGATTATTGTTGATCTTACTTGCTACCAGTTGACCTCCAAAAATAAACACACAGTTTCCAACGAAAGTGCCGATACCAATACCAAAGATGTAGCTATTGTATTGAGCAGGTATGGGCTTCAGGATTCTTTTGCTAAATAAAACTGTACTCCATCCAAACCAAAATGGAATCTGCACAGGATTAATAGCACTCATGACAAACCCTAATAGTAGCTTAGGGAGATTACTACCTAAAATTATATTCTTCTCTTGCTGTGGTTGCAGGGCCGCATAAAAACTAGAAGCAGCCAATAACACTACAATTACCAACGTGGACCAATCTAAAATGCGTAATAATTTATCTTGTTTTCGAACCCAATCCATGGCTACCAACGAAAGCCTTACATAAATAACTTCAGCGAGTAAAGAACCTAATGAAAACAACATGGCAAATTTCACTCCCTCTGAAATGGAGATCTGCATGGCGGCAATATTCAGGGTTCCTAAAGGAAGTGACCCCAAAAAGCTCACTAACATGCCCACAAAAAATATTCGAATGACGGAACCCATAATTCAAAATTAAGCGGGATCGCTTAAGTCTACCGCGGCTAATTTTTTAAAGTGTACCTGGGAAGCTTTTAAAAAACGATAGCCTCTCAAAAAAGACCAGTAAGGAGTGCCGTTAGCATTATTCCAGGCGCTGATTTCGTACATCACTTTCCAATGCGTAAGTAGTACCCGATAGGCATTCAATAAGCTCATGTCACAATCATATATATGATTAGGTTCCGCCCCACAACCATTAAACTCTAAGATCAAGGAATTACGACCTTCCCGAAGATCTTGTAATGATGTTGTTTTTATATCATAGCGACCGTAGTAGAATTGGGTCTGATGGCTAAATTGGTCAAATAGCTGTAAGAGAGAATCATCAATTTCGTGGTACAGGTTCGTAAAGCGAGCGCCTCTGTTATGATTACCTGCATAGGACAAGAAGTACACTTCGCCAGGGGCCAACACCTCCCCCATTTTATGACCATGTCGCATCTGCATTTCTTCCTTTCGTAAGGAAGCCTTGGGGTGTTGTTCTATTAATTGCTGTAGGGAAGATTTCCCGTCTCCTTTTACGTGCAATAATTCTTTGGCAATCATTCCGCTGATGGTGCCCTTAGCTGCTGAGGGGTGTCTATAATAAAAAACACTAATCTCTAAGGGCAATTCCACCAACTCTTGAATGAGATACTCAGCGGGCATGTGATGATGATATAGTTCCCATTGCTCCCAGTTGTCGATTTTTCGAAACAAAATCCCTTTCATACCCACATCGGGCTTCACCGCAAAGGGGAACTGAAAACCAGCCTTTAAAATTCGTTCTTTCACATGCGTGGGACTCTCCTCCGGCAGTACATAGGTTGTTTTGGGAAACCAGTTCAACGGCAACTGATCGTACATCTCTCTTTTACCCTCTCCCTCAAAACCTCCAAAAGTGATGGTTGGGTTGGAGGCACTGAAAAACCAAAACGAACGACTTTTAAGACAAAACCAAAGCCAAAATGGAAGTAGCGGCAGATAGAGCACAAAAAAATTCCATTGCTCCCAATTAGTGATTCGTTGAAAAAACTTTTTCATGCAGGGGCCTCAAAAGTACACGCTTCATTTGTATTCCCCCGTAACTAGATGCCTTCATTTTTGTACTTTTATGAAATAATTGATACCTAATGCAAGTACCGATTGTTTCCCAATTGATGGCGGAAGGAAAAATACCTGAAATTCTTTTTTGGGTAGGCTGCGCCGGTAGTTTCGATCAACGAGCTCAAAAAATTACCAGTGCGTTTGCGCAAATACTAAATAAGGTTGGCATCAACTACGCTATTCTGGGTAAAGAAGAATTATGTACAGGAGACCCAGCCAGAAGAGCGGGCAATGAATTTCTTTTTCAAATGATGGCCTACCAGAATATTCAACTACTCAATGGCTATGGCATCAAAAAAATAGTAACAGCTTGCCCCCATTGTTTTAATACGTTAAAGAATGAATACCCAGAGCTAGGCGGACATTACGAAGTGATTCATCACACTACCCTGATTCAGCAGTTGATCGACGAAGGAAAAATTCGATTAAAAGAAGGCGGCAGCTTTAAAGGAAAAAAAATCGTGTATCATGATAGCTGCTACTTGGGAAGAGCCAATGGCATCTATGAAGCACCCCGAAAAGTGCTAGAAGTATTAGATGCAGAGCTGGTAGAAATGAAAAGATGCAAGAGCAATGGCCTTTGTTGTGGAGCTGGGGGTGCGCAAATGTTTAAAGAAGATGAAAAAGGAAATACGCGCATCAATATTGAACGTTCCAATGAGGCCTTAGCTACCGGATCGCAGGTGATTGCTGCTGCCTGTCCCTTCTGCAACACCATGCTAACGGATGGTGTTAAGTTGGCCGAGAAAGAAAACGAAGTGCAGATAATGGACATTGCAGAGTTAATTGCTCAGAGTATGTAGGATACTAAAAACTAATTTTCATGAAACTAGAATACAGAAATCTATTACCTTCCGATTTTGCCTCGAGTTCCAGAGTGTGGATATATCAAGCCGCTCGACTTTTTTCATTGGGAGAGGCACTTGCATTAGAAGAAAAACTAAATTCATTTACGCAGACCTGGAAATCTCATGGTGACCCAGTAAAAGGCGCAGCATTTCTATTTTTTGGCCAATTCATTACTTTACTTGCAGATGAAAGCTCAGTGGGTGTGGGTGGCTGTAGCACTGATAGTTCAGTGAGAGTGATCAAAGAAATTGAACAAGAATTCAACGTAAATTTATTTGATCGAACTCAACTAGCTTTTGTGATCAAGGATAAGGTGCAACTACTCCCCCTCGCTCAATTTAACTATGCTTTAGAAAATGGTTTTCTCAGCCTAGATACCTTGTATTTCAATAATACAGTTAGCACCAAAAAAGAACTCGAAGAAAACTGGATTATCCCGGTAGCAAAAAGTTGGCTGGCTAGAAAGGTGAGTAGTTATTAATCTCCCTCTTTTATTTTACGGGCTTCTTAACAGATTTTTTTGCCGGAGCCTTCGCTCCAAAATTATACGCAACGCTAATGCGGTAATTGCGCGTGCGTGTTAAACTATAATTCTCTAAATTGAAATTAGTGCCATACGTAAAGGTTCTACGTTGCTGATTCACTATCGGGTCGATGGTATTGGCTGTCACAATCAGTTTACGATTGAAAAATTTACGTTGGATACCAATTTTTAAACTAGAGTTCCAGCGAGCAAACCCTTGAGGGTTAGCAAACCTATTTAAATTGAAATTACCAGTAAATGTCCAGCTTTCAGATGGCACCCAATTATATCCCACCGTAGTAGTTAAAGAAGCCCCATTTCTGAATTTACGCACATTGATATCGTAGGGACTGTACTTCATATAGGTCATACTGGCACTGGCATTTACTTTTAACCTTTTTGTAATAGTAAAGCCGTTCCATGAACTGACTTCAAATTCCTTTCTTCCACTGATATTTTCCCAGGTAATCTGCGTTTTCCCTTGCTCCAGCAATGTACGAACCTGACTGAACACACCTTCTACAATATGATATCCCCCACTTATATTCAGAAAATAGTTTTTACGAGTACGGCTCAATACGAGATTCAAGTGATGTGAAGTGGAAGCCTCTAGATTGGGATTTCCGAATCGTATGTTATACGGATCCGAGTAATCAATGATCGGATTCAACTGGGCCATACCCGGACGCCTTATGCTTCTTCGGTATGATAGCGTTACGCCAAACTGATCCTTCCAGGTTTTATTGATAGTAGCAAAAGGCAACCAGGTTGGATAATCATTTTTAACCAGGCGATTTTCTTTCAACAAATCGAAGGAGATTCCAGTACTTTCTAGTGAAGTACCCGCAGTAAAACTGAAATTCTCTCCTAATACTTGCTTCAAGGAAGCACGCCAATTAGTTACAT
>JBMSWW010000122.1:0-5167 GCA_049425065.1 Chitinophagaceae bacterium | reverse complement strand
ACATTTACTTTCTAAATACTTTGAAATGCGCCTATTTGTAATTCTGATTCCTTTATTTCCTTTTATTGGACAAGCTCAAACTAAGTCAATTACCCTTGAAGACCTTTATAAAAAAGGAACCTTTCGTGGAGAATTTATCAACGCACGCTTTGACAGCACTAAAAATAATGGCACTATCAAGCTTGATCAATTAAAGGATCAATTCGGGAAAGCAGTGGGACGGCCTGATGAAGTAATCACAAGTGAAGTGAACCCCGGATTAATGCTTGTAAAAACAAAAACGGAGTCTATTTATCGCCGCTCTAGAAAATCGATAGTGCATTTAGTGCAAGTAACGGGCACCGATACCACCTTGGTACAATTGACTGCTCCCGCCCATGTCCCTCCTCCCGCAGATGAATCATTCAAATTCTTACATGCTGAATTTTCTCCCAAAGGAGACTATGTATCGTATGTATTTGATAACAATCTCTACCTCTATCATATTCCTACCGCTACCTACAAATCCGTTACTACCGATGGAAAATGGAACCATGTGATCAACGGAAACTGCGACTGGGTATATGAAGAAGAATTTGAATTTACGCAAGCATATAGCTGGAGTCCAGAAGGTAATTATCTGGCTTATTATCGATTTGATGAGTCCAAGGTGAAAGAGTTCAACATGACTTTTTATAACAATTTGCACAATACTGATTACCGCTATAAATATCCTAAAGCAGGCGATGCCAATTCAGTAGTAGACATTTTTATTTACAACGTAAGCCAGAACACAAAAGTAAAAGCGCAATATGAACAAGGGGATATTTATATCCCTCGCATCAAGTGGACACGTCAAGATAACAGCCTAGTGGTGTTTTGGATGAATCGTCATCAAAATTTATTGAAGTTATTGGCTACCAATGCCAACACAGGTGAAAGTACTTCTATCTACGAAGAGTCTAATAAATATTTTGTAGAAATTAACGACGATTGGTGGTTCTTGAAAGATGGCAAACACTTTTTGTTTACTAGTGAAAGAAATGGATACAGACATCTTTACTTGCATAGCCTGGATGGAAAAACTAAAACGCAAATCACCAAAGGTAATTTTGAAATCACAGAGATCATTGCCGTAGACGAAGCCAAAAAAAGAATATACTATACCCTTGCTTGGCCCCGCCCTATGGATCGTAATGTATTTGTTACTGACTTTACAGGACAAAAGAATTATGCAATTACTAGTGGAGAAGCCTGGAACAGAATTGCCTTTAATGAGGATTATTCCCGCTACTTCCTCTACACGTCTACCCTTAACAACCCACAAACTGTTACAGAGTACAAAGTAGTATACGACACCAAAAAAGGACCTGTAACAACGCTGGTAAAAACATGGGGTGAGAGTTCGAAGTTGAAAGAAAAGATGAAAGAATATGGCTTTGGCGAAGCGAGTTTTATTCGCATTCCCAATAGCAAAGGAGATACCTTGAACGGATGGATGTTGAAGCCTCAGCAATTCGATCCTGCTAAAAAATATCCTGTGCTGTTTTGTAATTACGGGGGACCTGGTTCACAACAGGTAGCTAACCGTTTTGGCGCTGTAAGCAACTGGCATCAACTATTAGCACAAAAAGGATTTATTGTAGTGAGTGTGGACAATACAGGGACCGGCTATCGTGGAGAAGAGTTCAAAAAGAAAACTTATTTACAATTGGGCAAGTTTGAAATTGAAGATCAAATTGACGCTGCTAAAGAATTAGGTAAGCTCCCTTATGTGGATGCTACTCGCATTGGACATTGGGGATGGAGCTATGGAGGCTTTATGAGTTCCTTAGCTATTACCAAAGGAGCTAGTGTATTCCATGCGGCCGTAGCGGTAGCCCCGGTTACCAGCTGGCGCTTTTACGACAATATTTATACCGAGCGTTATATGCGCACGCCACAAGAGAATGCAAGTGGCTATGATGATAATTCTCCGTTGAATCATACAGATAAAATCAAAGGAAAATATTTGTTGATTCATGGGACTGCAGACGATAATGTGCATTTTCAAAATGCCACCCAAATGGTTTCTGCCTTAGTGAAAAGCAATATAAGTTTTGATAGTTTTTATTACCCCAATAAAAATCATGGTATAGGAGGTGGTGCTGATAATACCACTTTTCATTTATGGAGTATGAAAACCAACTGGATTCTAAATAATCTGGGGAACGATAATACCCTCAAAAAGTAAAAAAAGAACCCCCGATGGAAATCGGGGGACCCTAATCAAAAAACCATTAACCATTAAACCTTATCCTATGAAAATTCGAGCCCAATTTCGACAAATTTTCATAAGATGAAGATTATTAAAGACTAAAAGTTTTAAAAATTAAGCGTTAACTACTAGTAATTTACTAAGCCTATAATAATATTTCAATATTCTGAAAATCAACGATAATGAGAAAGGTACTGGTCAGCATCACAGGAGCGAGTGGTTCTATTTACGCAGAAAGCCTGCTTAAAAAGTTGATACAGGTAAAAGAACAATGGCAAGAAGTTTCAGTTGTAATGACTACCAATGCCAAAGAGGTTTGGTCTACAGAATTGGAAAAAAAAAGCTGGGATGATTTTCCGGTGCGCTTCTTCTCCACAACCGACTTTTCAGCACCTTTTGCCTCTGGCTCCGGTCAATATGATACGATGATCATTATCCCCTGCTCTATGGGAACCCTAGGAAGAATTGCCAGTGGGATATCCAATGATTTAATCACAAGGGCTGCGGATGTAGTGCTAAAAGAAAGAAGAAAACTCATCTGCGTGGTGAGAGATACCCCCTACAATCTGATCCACATTCGCAATATGGAAACTGTTACCCTGGCAGGGGGCATTATTTGTCCGGCCACTCCTTCCTTTTACAGTAAGCCCACTACGCTGGAGCAAGTAGCGGCCACGGTTACCGACCGCGTAATGGACCTGGCAGGTTTTCGCATTGATACTTACCGCTGGGGCAAATAAGTTTATTTCGAAAACTGACTACGAATTACATTCAGGGCACCACCCGCCTTGAACCACTCAATTTGCTGTTCGTTATAAGAGTGATTCGCCTGGATAGTATCCTCACTACCGTCCTTGTGATGTAATACTACTTCAAAGGGCTTGCCAGGAGTGAAACAAGTGAGGCCAACGATATCAATACTATCGTCTTCCTGAATCTTGTTATAGTCTTCTTTATCTGCAAATGTCAAGGCCAGCATGCCCTGCTTTTTGAGATTTGTTTCATGAATACGCGCAAATGATTTTACCATCACCACACGAACGCCCAAATGTCTGGGCTCCATGGCGGCATGTTCACGAGAAGATCCTTCTCCATAGTTCTCATCACCGATCACGATAGTTCCAATACCCGCCGCTTTGTACGCCCGTTGCGTAGCAGGTACGGGACCGTATTCACCGGTCAATTGATTTTTTACGTTGTCGGTTTTCTCATTGAAGAAATTGACCGCTCCAATCAACATATTGTTACTGATATTATCAAGATGCCCTCTAAACTTTAACCAAGGACCGGCCATGGAAATATGGTCAGTAGTACATTTTCCTTTGGCTTTGATCAAGAGTTTTAATGCTTTCAGATCTACGCCTTCCCAAGCAGCAAAGGGGTACAATAACTGAAGGCGCTTGCTATCTGATTTTACATCCAACACTACTTTGCTACCATCTTCGGCTGGTGCCTGATATCCTGCATCCTCTACCGCAAAACCTTTTACTGGTAATTCATCACCCACAGGAGGATCAAGCTTTACCTGCTCTCCTTTTTCATTGGTGAGTGTATCTGTCAAAGGGTTAAACGTAAGATCACCTGCAATGGCGAGCGCTGTTACCAACTCAGGGCTTGCTACAAAGGCCAAAGTGTTGGGATTTCCATCGGCACGCTTCGCAAAATTTCTATTGAAAGAATGAACAATGGTATTTCTTTCCTGTTTTTCCGCACCCATACGATCCCACATACCAATACAAGGTCCACAGGCATTCGCAAATACCGTGGCCCCTATTTGGGAGAAGGTATCCAAGAAACCATCCCTTTCGATCGTGTAACGTACTTGCTCACTTCCCGGCGTAATGGTAAACTCTGCTTTTGTTTTTAGTCCTTTCTCCGCTACTTGTTTAGCCAAACTAACGGCACGACTGATATCTTCATAGGAAGAGTTAGTACAACTTCCAATCAAACCCACTTCCACTTTAGTAGGCCATCCGTTTTTAGCGGCAGCTTCTTTCATTTGAGAAACGGGCGTAGCTATATCAGGGGTGAATGGACCATTAAGGTGTGGCTCTAATTCACTTAGATTAATTTCAATAACACGATCAAAGTATTGCTCAGGATTTGCATATACTTCTGCATCCCCGGTGAGATATTCTTTAATTTGATCAGCTACTGCCGCCACTTCCGCGCGACCCGTTGCTTTTAAATAACGACTCATGCTCTCATCATAACCAAAGGTGGAAGTAGTAGCTCCAATCTCAGCGCCCATGTTACAGATAGTTCCTTTACCTGTACAACTCATGCTGGTAGCCCCTTCGCCAAAATATTCTACAATAGCATTGGTTCCTCCTTTTACAGTGAGAATACCCGCTACTTTTAAAATCACATCTTTAGGAGACGCCCATCCGCTTAACTTACCGGTAAGTTTCACCCCGATTAGTTGTGGCATTAACAGCTCCCAGCTAAGACCCGCCATCACATCACAGGCATCCGCCCCCCCCACTCCAATGGCAATCATACCTAATCCACCAGCGTTTACAGTGTGAGAGTCGGTACCGATCATCATTCCTCCGGGGAATGCATAGTTCTCTAAAACCACCTGGTGAATGATCCCGGCACCGGGTTTCCAGAATCCAATACCATATTTATTAGAAATAGAAGAAAGAAAATTGTAGACTTCTTCATTGTCTGCAACAGCCTTTGTTAAGTCAGTTTTTCCTTCTGTTTTTGCCACAATTAGGTGATCACAATGTACCGTAGAAGGAACTGCTACTTTTTTACGACCCGTAGTATCAAACTGCAACAAGGCCATTTGAGCTGTAGCGTCTTGCATGGCAACACGATCTGGTGCGAAATCAACATAATCCTTACCTCGCTGAAAATCGGTGGGCTGCACTCCTCTCCACAGGTGCGCATAAAGAATTTTTTCTGCCAGTGTTAAAGGACGAC
>JBMSWW010000121.1:0-5217 GCA_049425065.1 Chitinophagaceae bacterium | reverse complement strand
TTTTATTTTTCTCTTAGAAAAAGCATATAACTCAGTAGTCAACATTTTATCTGAAACAAAAAAATAAATTTAATTACCAGTAAAAAGCGAGAGGTAATTAAATAGAAAAGACGGGGTAAAGTTCTTTATCCTATCTTTGATCGGCTTATCCATTTCCCTTTTCAGGTACAACTTTAACAATATTTGTGTTCTTTGTTCTCTTGTGAATTAGAATAAGTTAGCGTAACGCCTAATATTAAACAACAAAAGGAATTCCAAATCACTCTTTAATTGGTTAGAACCAGCGGTAGCTAACCCTACTTGATTTCCAAAAAGGTGATCTTGCAATAGCGTGAGCAACCCTCACTTTTGCACCACTTGGATTTAGAGGTGTTGTTTGTTTTAAACGAACGACAACGAAAAACACTAAACTGGTAAACATCCAAAGAACGATTCAAAGAACTCCTGCTGCGTTAAAAACTTGAACCTACGTTATTCAGGTTTTATCCAGAACAATGTTGGATTACGAGTAAAATACGTTTCACTCGAAGTCTTTACTGGAATATCAACAGAAGAAATTAGTTGTATATACTTTATTACTTTCCCTTTTTCAGGTGTTTCGGTATTGTATTCGCTCACTAATGGTGTTTCCAGCTTATAAAGATTTTTTGCCATGTAGTTCTCTAAGTAAAATTCTTTTGTTATTGATTGCTTTCTATTCCAATTGGCATCGGGACTTAGTATTAACGTTTCCCCATTGATAAGTCGCTTGCGAACCTCTTCTATTCCCAATAATTCACCTTTCTCATTCATCACATACGCATCAAAAGACGGATCAATCCAAATCCACTTATTTAAATCATTGCTGTAAACCATATTGATAACATGGCATTCTTGATCCGTGGTGTCTTTTGGTAAACAAGTAATATATCTTGATTTTATCCCCAATGATAAATAACATTCGTTTAAAACCATTGCCAGACCTCTGCAATTTAGTCCTCTACCTTCTTTTTTGCAGACAGAAATCATATTCAAGGCATTCTTGACTTCAGGATTATCATTTATGCCATCATGAGGGATTAGGTCATGAAGCCAATGCATTAGATTAAGTATTTTTGATATTTCATTTCCTTCACCTGCTATAGAATCTAATTTTAATTCTTTTCTCAACGTAACCAAGTTTGGATTGTCTGAAGATTGATAGGTGAAGTTTGGAATGTAACTTTTATCAGTATTGTCATATTTTGCAGCAGTTTTTAAAATGCTCAACTTTGATTCCCGATATTTGATTTGTGTAACTGCTGAATCTTTTCCATTTAATAAAATCACAAAAGTAAAGACGCTATCTTTTGGGTTAATAGCAGCAGTGATAGAATCTATGTCAGTGTAAAATGTTACTTTTTTTGCATTTGTCTGATAAACATCAGGTTTTATCTCAGGAGATATGGTCCATACTTTTTGAAATAACATTTTGTCCTCTCTAATATCAACTAAAGTTGAATTAGCTTTAATTGTGATAGGTTTCTTTTGAGCCTTTACTGGATTTAGTATAACGACTGATAATACCAATAACAGAATTAAATTTTTCATAAGTGAGGATTAATTAAATAGATAAATACTTAATTTTTTAATTGGATTATACTGGCGCCCGTTGAATTCAACTCCTTCACAGGAGGATTTCCCTGATACACAATCTTCGAGCTTCCCGATGCAGTAGCCTTTAGTTCATTGGATACCGAGATCTGCGCAACAGATGCACCGGTGACATTGAGCGATGCCTCATCGGTTTGAAGTCCCGATCCCAAAAATGTTGATGCACCGGAAGCCGTCACTGTCACCTGCTTTGAAACACCTGTTACACTGATTGTAGATGCCCCTGTAATTTCAGTCTGCAACATTGCAGCCTCTATATTTTTAAGTTTGACTCTTGATGCGCCGCTTAGTTCCAGTTTTATTTCTTCATTCTTACCACCGGCCGCCACCTCAGAAGCACCGGACACTTTACACAAAAATTCCTTACCGGGAAAATCACCATTGATCGTTACACCTACAGCCCCGCTGACCTCGATTCGATCGATGTCGACTGCCTTAATTTTTATGTGGATCTTTCGATATTTAGCTGATTTAAATATTCCATTAAGGGGATTATGACGAATCGAAAGTGATCGGTCAGTTTGCGAGACCTTCAGGTAGCGTTCATAACCCTCGTCAGCTGTAATCTCCATTGAGTAGACGTCTCCCCTCTCAATAGTAATATCCATTGCACCGGAGACAGATAAAAATAAAAAAGGATCGATGGGCTTTTCGGAGAAACTACCCACTGCAGCAGGTATTTCTGGCACCGAGTCTACCTGCCGAACTGCCTGCGTTGTTGAAATCTCTAGCTGAGTCAAGTTGGTGGGAGCAGGTAGTGACATCAAGCCCGGATAAGTCGCTGTGCTTTCAGGAAGCTGCGTCTTTACAACGGCGGGCTTTACTGTCTGAGTTACAGGAACAGCTACCGCAGTTTCGGGAGTTTTTCGCTGAGCAGGCGACGTCTTCACTTGAACAGGCGTAGTAACTGATGCAGGCTTGACTGAAACAGTTCCTTTTTCGGGAGTAGAAAATATCCACCACCCGGCCAGGGTGGCAGTAACGAGACCTGGAATTAAAATCTTCATATTTATTTTTTTTAGTAACGAAGTAGGAGCAGGTGTTTCTGGATATAAGGCGGCATGATTGACCCAGCTAACTACTGTTTCAGGATCAACAGTAATCGGCTCTTTGCGTGCCTGCTCGAATAAATCTGTTAACTGCTGTTGGGTCATACACTAAGATTATTAGGTTGCGAAGAACTCAGCTTCTCGAGTATAGTGAGTAAAGCGGCCCTCCCCCTTGAAAGACGTTGCCTGACCGCCGCCTCGCTGACGCGTTGAAGCTTTGCCACTTCGTAGGTGCTGAATCCGCTGATTTCAAAAAGAATGATGGCCTCCCGCTGCTCAGTAGGCAATTGCCGCAGGGACTGATACAACCACTCCAGCTCGCTGGCATGATCGGCCGCATTCGCATAGTGGTCGGTGGCAGCCATTTCGAACGACGCAGGCAATTGGGCATGCTTCTTTTTTCTATTATGATTAGCCAATACCCTTATCGCCGTGCCGAACAGAAACCCGAGAAAAGATTCCTTATCGATGGTATCCATTTTTTTAAAGCAGATCAAAATGGTCTCTTGCATCAGGTCCTGATAAGGCATATCGCCGTAAGTTCTGCTTTTACAAAAACGGGTAAACCGATCATGCAGCGGCTCGTACCACTGCATGAATAACTTTTCCTTTTCCTGAATCATGAGCTAATCGGGTGGTCGATACGTATATGTAAACAAAAGTAAAATTGTGACAGGGAAACCTATTTTTCTTAAAAAATGATCATATTTCGCTGAAGATCTTAGAGAAGCTTTAAACTTTAGAAAGTTAGTAAAAACACTATTTTTGGGCGAGAACCATCAGTAGTTATACCTACTTGTTGTTTTAGAAAATAATAATTTTCTCTAAATCACTCTTTCTCAAGTTTGAGCCTTTCATTTTCAGGAAAATTATAGGAATTTTAAATCTTACTTGTTGAAATGACTACAATACATACCATAAAACTGAAAATATCTAACTGCTTTCTGATTGAAGGTGATAAAAAGATATTGGTAGATACCGGTAGTCCCCGAGAGGGTAAAAAGATTATCGGGGAGCTTAAAAAGCTTGAGGTAGACTTATCTGATATATCATTGATACTTCATACCCATGGTCATTCTGATCATTGTGGCAGCACGGCCGAACTGATCAGGTATCATAAAATTCCAACTGCGATACACTCAGGCGACCGAGCCATGATTGAAAATGGGAAAAACGGCAAGATAAAAACAAGAGGCTTATTTGCTAAAATATTAAAGCCCATTGTGGATGTCCCCTTCCCTGCCTTTCAGGCAGACATTTTTCTTGACGATTACAGCAACCTATTGGAATTCGGCATAAATGCTAAGGTCTACTCGACCAAAGGACACACCCAAGGAAGCATCTCTCTTGTTTTTGACAATAACGAAGCCATCATTGGAGATCTTTTAATGGGCGGATACATGGGTGGAACCTTTTTTCCTCATTTGCCAGACTATCATTACTTCATAGATAATCTGAATGATATCCATCAATCCATTCAGAAAATACTAGAATTTGAGTCCGACAAATTCTATGTCGGCCATGGGGGACCCTTGACAAGAGCACGGATAGAAAAACGATTTAGCGATGTGGCTAAGAGACATTAGCTTGTGCGTGCTTCAACTGTAAAACTTTAATACAGCAGGCAAAAGCTTACTTACACGATGCTCCATCAGTAAAATGAACCTTATCAACCACAATTACAACTTTGGACGCCCCCTTTATCCTTGGAGCTCTCACCAGCGATTTTGTGAAGCCGCCTGCGATTGGATCAATAATATTTGTTGAATTAAAAGAGCTTTCATCTGACTCAATAACGTCTCCATCATTATTCAAGTAGACTGCGCGCCAATAAATACCATCTACCGATCGATTTGTGGTATTTTTAAATTGAACTACATAGCCCACAAGATACCCAAAGCTTGTTGTCCTTGAAACATCATTAACTTCAACTCCGCACAATCCTTTATTTCTATTTTGGGCACTAGCCGAATGTAAGGTGCCGATAAAAAGGAGGAAAAGAAAAATGTTTTTCATATAAGTGTTTGTTTTAATAGATACAAAAAACCGTTTTTCAGTTATTTTATTGTGGGTTTGAATTTTAAAAACAGAGCTTTAACAAGATATTGACTAAACCCCTTTGTAGGGCTGCTTAGGCCTTTGACTTTATGTTATTGCCAAAAATAGGCCCTCCCCAAGTACCCTCCTGCTTCCATCATCCAGGCAATACCCAGATGAACTGTTAAACCGCCGTAAATCGAGCGCGTATGATACGAAACAATTCCTAAAAGCAGTCCTCCAAAATAAGAACTGATACACTCCGCCATTGGCTTACCAAAATGAATGGTGCAATAAAAGCAGGCCATAGGAAGAATTGCCTCCTCGCCAGCCCATCGCATAAAGGCTAAAACCAAAAATCCCCTAAAAAATATTTCCACGGTAAAAAAATCAGTGCCGTAAGCCAGCTCGTATGCCAACCGCATTGGCCAAGTAGCCGAACCATCAGAAAGGAGACGTTCAGCCGATTGAAGCTTGGGATAATAGGCCAAAAAATCGG
>JBMSWW010000120.1:0-5220 GCA_049425065.1 Chitinophagaceae bacterium | reverse complement strand
GCAGCGTAGGTTCCCATTTGCTGATTTCCGGAAGGGAAGCTTCCGGAGTGGCATCCGTAACAACTAGCCTGCAAAACAGGAACCACTTTTTGTGAGTATGACACAGTACCTGCAGTATCTACGCAGGGTTGACTAGAAGTAGCACCATATAAAATATCCTCATGATCGTAGTAACAGGCTGATAAGCTAAATAGCACAACCAAGGCTAGCAATACCCGAATATCTTTTTTCATAGAAATTTGAAATTAATTATTCAACGAACCTGCTTCAATCCATTTGCGAACCTGAGTAATTTCACAATCTTGCAGCTTCGCACCATTTTTAGGCATAGGAGAATACCCCGGCTGGTGAGAGATAGAACCTAATAATTTACCATTCAAAGCCACAATTTGAGTAGCCGCATGGGTAGAGAGGTCAATATTGCCCCCCAAGTTGCCAGGCTTATGACAGCCGACACATTTGGTCTCTAAGATTGGCTTAATTATTGCATTGTAGGTAAAAGCCGTAGTATCGCAGGCACCTACACAGGAATTATTTTTAGCGCCTTGGTTGATCCATTTTTGAACTTTTGACAATAGCGCAGCAGATAATGGGGACATAGGCGGCGGCGGCATGCGATCATCAGGGTCAGTGTCCACCATTACCTCATATAGCTCGCTACGAGAGGCATTCCCCGACCTTACATAACGCATAATATTGGAATAGTTAGTCAGATTAACGCCGTCCGCTTGGGTAATAGCATCATGACAACCACTCATGGTACAATTTGAAGCAATAATGGGCATCACGTCATTGGTAAAATAAACTGAATCCGGGCTGCAATTGTTGCTCACAGAAGGAGGTATAACGAGGCTATTGGGAGCGGGAGGTTCGTGGGTACAAGCCATAAAAACAATCAATGAAATAAGTACGGATGCAACTAATTGTTTGTACATATATGGTCTTGGTTTAAACTTCTAATGGCAAAATGATATAATAACGATCACAGAAGCTTTTTATTTTATAGAGATGTGAAAGTAATATTAAAATCGGAGAACTCTTAGCGAAGTAAGTCGCAAGGTTTGGCGCCGGTATGTCTCTTGAATGCCGTGGAGAAATGAGAAATAGATGAATATCCTAAAAGCATAGACACTTCAGTGACTGTACAGCCCTTTTCATAGAGTAAATATTTGGCATGTTCCATACGCTGACTTTGATAGAAATCAAATACGGTAGTGCCATACATTTCTTTGAACCCTTTCTTTAGGTAACATTCATTGATGGCCACTTTACGGCTCAGCTCCTTAATGGTAATGGGTTCACCAATATGTTGGATCAGAATTTCACGGGCTTTAGTGATCTTTTCGCGATCAGCTTCATTAGATAAAAACTTACAAGCAATTGCATTGACTGGCTGGTCATTTACCATGTAATCCAAGCAGTAAAGAAGCAGCATCTGGGTCTGCGCATTTATGAAAATATTCTCTAGTGCATCAGCATATTTATTATTGAGAATACTCTCTAACGTAGTAGTGATTTTGGGGCAAAGCACCTGAGTAACTGTAAATGTTTCCCTATGAGTAAACTTTAATATCGCATCCTGCTTTGTACCATTATTACGAGGTTTTACAAATTGACTTAGTTGGGAAGGACTAAAACGAAAACTGATGATATCTACTGACTCAACCCTTTCTAAACAAGTAGGAGAGGCGGCCATTTGGCACTTGTCGCATTCTATATTTTTTTTACGACAGTACACATTACCACTCACACAAAAATTCAGTTCCAAATAACGCTTGGAAGGCTGAGACTTTGAATAATTGTATACCAATACCCCCCTGTCTTCCATGAACCAATCCGGGGCTTTACGATAGCGCTGGATATTGTATTGTACGGAGCCCGGAATGGTTTGAGTTTTGTCTTGCAGTACCTCCAGATTGCCGCCCATCACCTCTTGCAAGGATGAGAACAAAGTAATATCTGGAGAGTAGGCCATGTGGCAAATTTACACCCTCTACCTGAAAATCAACGTTTAACCATTGATTTAGGCCTTGTAAGGCCCGAGATTTAACAATTCTCAGACAAAAAGTTACCTTTGTGGCCTTCATGATACATCCCCATACCTACATTCACCCCAATGCCAAATTGGCTACCAACGTAAAAGTTGATCCCTTTACTGTTATCCACCAAGACGTGGAAATTGGAGAGGGCACTTGGGTTGGCTCGAATGTGACCATTATGGAAGGGGCTCGTATCGGTAAGAATTGTCGGATTTTTCCGGGTGCCGTTATTGCCGCTATTCCCCAAGATTTAAAGTACGAAGGAGAATATTCTAATGTATACATTGGAGACGGAACCACCATTCGGGAATTTGTGACCATTAACCGAGGCACCAAGGACCGCGAAAAAACAGTGATTGGTAAAAGCTGCATGATCATGGCCTATTGCCATGTGGCGCACGATTGTATTGTAGGAGATCATGTGATTACGAGTAACAATACTCAAATAGCAGGCCACGTAATAATTGGAGACTGGACCATTTTAGGAGGTATGTGTGCCGTGCATCAATTTGTAACCATCGGATCTCATTCTTTTGTAAGTGGTGGCTCTCTGGTAAGCAAAGACATTCCCCCTTTTATAAAAGCAGCCCGTAACCCCCTTAGCTATGCCGGTGTTAATTCCGTAGGACTCAAGCGGAGGGGATTCAGCATTGAGCGCATCAATCATATACTGGATATTTACCGGGTAATCTATAACAAAGGACTCAATACTTCACAGGCTATCGACTTTATTGAAGAAGAAATGCCTGCCACAGATGAAAGAGATGAAATTGTCACCTTTATTCAAGAGAGTACCCGCGGAATCATTAAACGTTACAATAAAGGGGCTATCGATGACGATCTCGCTGTCTGATACCGGAAAGCGCTTTAACCGAGAATGGATTTTTCGTCATTTCAATTATCAATTTGAAAGCGGACATGCTTATGCCATCACCGGACCCAATGGGTCGGGGAAAAGCACTTTGTTGCAGGCGATCAGCGGGGCTACCCTCATTAATGAAGGCACCATTACCTACGAGAATAATGGCACTATAATTCCGGAGGAGAAGATTTTTCGTGAAGTGTCTTTGTGTGCTCCTTACCTGGAACTGATTGAAGAAATGACGGCGACAGAATTTCTGGGATTTCATCAGGGATTTAAATCCTATTTACCTGGACTCGATATCAATTCTATACTACAATCAGTAGAATTAGAAAAAGCTGTGCACAAACAAATTCGTTATTACTCATCCGGAATGAAACAACGGGTAAAATTGGCACAATGCCTACTCAGTGATACCGCTATAGTATTATTAGACGAACCTTGCACCAACCTCGATGAAGCTGGCATTAATCTTTACCATCGTCTGGTGGAACAATATTGTAAAGACCGAGTGGTTATTGTAAGTAGTAATGACCCGGTGGAGTATCGTTTCTGCACCTCAACGATTCTAATCACCGATTACAAAAAGAAATAATCAGCGACTGCTGGCGATTAGCAAATTCAAATCGGTGTATTTAAGATCGAATCGTTGACTTAAATATAAATTTGTCAGTGCTCCATTGAACAAGTAGATGCCATTGCGTAGGTGCAACTTGTGCCATACCAGTTTTTCAAAACCGCCTTCTTCTCCAGCTTGCAATAACAAAGGCATTAAGACATTGCTGATGGCCTGCGAAGCCGTCCTTGAAAATCCAGAGGGAATATTGGGGACACAATAGTGAATTACTCCATATTTGGTAAAGACAGGTTTCTCATGAGAGGTGATTTCTGAGGTTTCAAAACATCCTCCTCGATCGATACTCACATCAATAATCACAGAGCCAGGTCGCATGTTACTTACCATTTCTTCGGAAACCATCAACGGAGTTCGACCCGAAACAGAAGAGAGTGCCCCAACAGCCACCTCACAGGTTTTTAGTTGCTTGGCCAAGAGACGCGGCTCCATTACGGAGGTCCACAGTCGCTGTCCAACATTATTCTGCAATCGCTTTAATCGATAGATATTATTGTCAAACACTTTTACTGAAGCCCCTAAGGCTAAGGCCGTGCGTGCGGCATATTCTCCCACAATACCCGCTCCCAAAATAATTACTTTGGCCGGGGCAATTCCCGAAATACCTCCCAACAACACCCCTTTGCCATGATTAGCAGAGCTGAGATACTGTCCGGCTATCAGCATCAAGGCACTGCCGGCAATCTCACTCATGCTGCGAACAATGGGATAGGATCCGCTATCGTCTTTCAAATTTTCAAAAGACAGCGCCGTAATTCTTTTCTCCATCATCTTCTGCAAAATGGAAGACTGCAAAACGGATAAATGAATGGGAGAAATAATCAGCTGGTTATTTTGCAAAAGAGGAAGATCTTCTTCAATTACCGGAGCACTTTTTACCAGAATAGGTGCCTGATACACTGCAACACGATCGTGTACAATACGAGCACCCGCCTCACTATAGTCCTTGTCTTTAAAATGAGAACCTTCGCCCGCGTTATGCTCTATCATCACGTCGTGACCATTGTTCACCAAGACACTCACCGCATCAGGGGTCAAGGCAATTCTATTTTCCTGAAAAGCCGTTTCCCGGGGAATCCCGATCAACATCTTTTCAGCTCTAGGCGGAAGATCTAGGGTTTCTTCTAGGGTCTCAAAAATGAAGGAAGACGAAATGGATGACTTTGTTTGACTCATGGGAATTATGCTTCCGTAAATGTACGCAGATATCGTGTTTCAGGATGGGTTTCTAACACCACATGCAACGTATTTTCCGGAAAAATGCCGGGGGCTTTTTCGGGCCATTCCACCAAACAAATTTCTCCGCTGTATAAGCAATCCTCTACCCCTGCCTGTTGGGCCTCTACCTCGCTGTTGAGGCGATAGAGGTCTATGTGATAAATCGATTCTCCCTGCTCAGTAACATACTCATTGATTAGGGAGAAAGTAGGACTGGAAGTAGGAGAAACTACTCTCTTGGCCTTGCATAATGCCGCAATAAAGGTGGTTTTACCAGTTCCCATAGGAGCATGAAAAGCAAAGACGCGATGATCCCCGGCCTGTTGCCAAAAAGCCAGGGCCGCATGATCGATCTCCGAAAGAGAAAAATGTAGCTCCATTCCTGCAAAAGTACTTGTCGGAATCAATATTACCCACTACTGACAAAGAGCTATTTAGTTTCGGTAAATTTGTAGCATGCAACAGGT
>JBMSWW010000119.1:0-5253 GCA_049425065.1 Chitinophagaceae bacterium | reverse complement strand
CAAGGGTACCCACATGGGGCAAGCCTCTTGCACTACTTGCAAGGATGGAAAAAACTTTTGAATTTCAAGGGCATAAGAGTCGGAACTAACCGTCCCCTGCGTAGCCAAAATACCCACTTGCTGATGAGCAGAATAATTGCCAATTACCTCGGCAGTAGGGCGAATAACTCCCAATACCCGGCGATCGGGAGCTATCCGGTATAAATCGTTTTGCTGAATAGTTCTAAGTGCTTTGGCAGACGCAGTATTACAAGCCAGCACTACCAATGGACAACCTTGCTGAAAAAACCATTGCACCGCCTCAAGCGTGTATTGATAGACCGTATCAAAAGATCGATTACCATAGGGAGAACGAGCACTGTCTCCTAAATAACAGAAATCATAATCGGGAAGAATATTCACTAAGCTGCGCAATACGGTGAGTCCGCCATAGCCGGAATCAAATACACCAATGGGCCCATTAGACAACGCAGAAGTCTCACTCATGTTACAAATGTAATCACCGTAACGGAAAGAGCCCGATCCTTTACGGGACCGGGCTCTCGGTAAAATTTTTTAATGAATTACTTGCCAGCAGGAGCGCCAGGAGCTGCTTTAGGCAGGCTCAATTTGAGCTTAGCGGCTACCGCAGCAATCATGTCATCCGCATCAGGAGCTACCAATAATGAATCTTTATTAACTACATGCGTGTACCCTTTTTCTTTAGCTACAACACGGATGGCGTCGTATACTTTACGATAAAGAGGAGCCAACAGTTCATTCTGCTTCCCTTCCATTGCCTGGTTCACAATTTGCTGCCAGTTTTGGATGGTGTTGATCAACTGAGGTAACTCTTCTTCCAATTGCTTTTTTACAGCCGCAGGTGCAGGCTTTAGCGTGTCCTTGTAAATACTGTCCTTGTACTGATAAGTCTGAATCAAAGAAGCGTATTGAGGATTGATTGAATCCTGCTGATAACGAGTAAGAATGGAATCAAACTTATTGATCTCGGGCATCAGTGAGATGACATTGTCAACATTAATGTATCCGATTTTTACCTGGGCTTGTACTGTACCTGCCACAGCAAAAAGTACTACCACGGCAAGAATCGCAACTAACTTTTTCATGAACATATTGATTTTAAAAATAAAAAACTTTTTTAGCCCCCTTTACTTG
Source organism: Chitinophagaceae bacterium (assembly GCA_049425065.1). Classification (GTDB taxonomy): domain Bacteria; phylum Bacteroidota; class Bacteroidia; order Chitinophagales; family Chitinophagaceae; genus JJ008. The sequence goes on along the minus strand of JBMSWW010000119.1, from coordinate 4,098 downwards.
ATGCCTAATTCTTTCAGCACATCTTCGCTTTTATCCAGCTTGGGGTCGGCAAATATAATGGTAATTCCTTCACTTTTATCCAGTACAAAGTCGTACCCTCTGGTGGCCGCCAGCTTCTGCACGGCATTATACACCCTGTCTTGCACTGGCTTTACCAGCTCCTGACGCCTGCGAAAAAGGTCTCCCTCAAAACCAAAACGCTTCCTTTGTAGATCACGAACCTCTTTTTCTTTAACAAAAAGCTGATCCTCTCTTTTTTGACGAAGTTCATCCGTTAGCATAATCCGCTCTGCTTCAAAACTTCGATACATTTTATCTAACTGTGCTTGACTGCTATCAATCTGCTTTTGCCAGGAAGCCGCTAGTACATCTAATTGCTGTTGCGCTGTTTTATACTCTGGCAAACGGTCTAAAATATACCGAGTATCGATGATAGCATATTTCTGTGTAGCACCCCAAAAACCGGTGAGCAAAAATGAAAATACAAGCAAGATATTTTTCATGGCAACTATTTTATTCAGGTTCGAACCCTAGCATAAAGGTGAAACGAGTCATTCCTTTTAATCCTGTTTGACCAGGTAAGGCTCTATCCAATCCAACACCATAATCAAATCCGAGCAATCCAAACATGGGGAGGAAAAAACGCATACCTGCTCCCACGCTACGACGCAAACGGAAGGGATTATAATCCTTGTAATTGTACCAACCATTGGCAGCCTCAAAGAAAGTGAGCGCATAGATGGTACTACTTGGATTCGTCACCAACGGGAAACGAGCTTCCAGTTGGTATTTATTGAAAATAGTAAAGAACTGACTGGCACTTTGCTGATCAGGATTCACCGTAGGATCAGAAGTTTGGTACACAGGATAACCGCGGTGTGCTACGATATCGTAACCTAACAATCCAAAGTTATTAGTAAGGCCTGCATCTCCCACCTGGAATCTTTCAAACGGAGAGAAAGGAAGATCTTTATTATAGCGGCCCATGAAGCCATACTTAGCCGCCAGTTTCAACACAAATTGTTTTCCGGAAGATCCTTCTTTTCCGGCACCAATAGGTTTACCAATGGGGACATACCATTCCGCATTAAAGCGCCATTTATGATATTCGGGTCGCTTATAAGCATTGTAACTGGCGTCTACATTGCTCATGAGCGAATAGGGAGGCGTAAATTGAACGCTTCCCAAAAAGTTAGACCCACTGGTAGGAAAAATAGGGTTGAATACAGAAGAACGCTGCAAAGCCAACTTGAAGCTGACATTATTAGAAGTTCCACTTCTGAAATCTGAACTGAAAATGGGATAGTTGCTCAGCTTATATTGCGTAAAGTTGAAGGTGAACACTAAATTGAAATAATCATCAGGCCATTTCAATTGCTTACCAAAAGCAATTGAAAATCCGCTTGTAGCAAGATAGTTGGTATCAGAACGCGCTTTATCGATACGACCTGTAAAGGGATCGAATGCATTGGAAAAACGACTGCTGTTAAATCCTATTGTAAGTGAATTACGTTTTTTGCCACCCAACCAAGGTTCAGTAAACGATGCGCTATAAGAACGATAGGCACGACCATTGGACTGCAATCGCACACTTAACTTTTGACCATCTCCCGTAGGCAACGGATCCCAAGAAGATTTCTTAGTGATATTACGAACAGAAAAATTATTGAACGTAACCCCCAGTGTTCCTGTTAATCCGATACCTCCACCCCAACCGGCAGAAAGCTCTAATTGGTCGGCCGACTTCTCTTCCAATTGCCAGTTGATATCGACGGTGCCATCCTCTTGGTTAGGGACTACTCCGGGGTTGATCTTTTCCTGGTCGAAGAATTGAAGATTTCCTAATTCACGCTGCGAACGAATTAACTGTGCACGACTAAACAATTCACCGGGGATAGTACGCAGTTCTCTACGCACTACATAGTCTTTGGTTTTCTCGTTTCCGGCAATAGTCACATTTTTAATACGCGCCTGCGGTCCTTCCATCATTCGAATCTCATAGTCGATCGTATCATTATAGACAGCTGTTTCAACTGGTTCCGCACGGAAAAATAAATAGCCGTCATCCATGTAATAGCTACTGATATCGTTCCCTTCTTGAGAGGCTTCTTTGCCTAAACGCTTATTGAAAATACCTACGTTATAGATGTCTCCCTTGTTGATTCCCAAGAGAACATTCAAAATAGAATCCGTGAATTTTGAATTTCCTTTCCAAACAATATTTCCGAAATAATAACGACGACCCTCACTCACCTTGAAGTCTACTTTCAAATTCCCTTTAGCCGTCATATACTGGGTATCCGCAATAATTTGCGCATCACGATAACCGAGTGAGTTATAGTAATTCAATAATTTTTCTTTGTCCTCCTCATATTTCTTGTCATCGAATTTAGCAGAGCTTAACAGCTTGAATCTGAAATAAGGATCGAGTACCTTCTTTGTTTTGCTAGGAGACAGAAAACCCCAGTCTTGGAAATAAGCCTTCCAGGAAGGGGTCTCATTTTGACCATAGGGGCTACTAGCTTGATCGGGCTTCAAGGTAAAGCGTGACATCTCCTTGGTTCCCTTCAATTGCTTTTTTAAGCGCAGATCATCAATTTGTTCGTTCCCATAAAACCCGATTTCGCCAATGCGGATTCGATTGCCCTTGGAAACATTGATCAGTAATTTATTGGAGTTGACAAAAGCTGAATCAGGCACTTCTTCAATTCTCACCGAAACATTGCGAAATCCTTTTTCTGCATAATGCTTGGTGATTTTTTCTATCACCTCACGACGTGTATTCTCCGTAATGATCGTTTGTTTAGAGAGACTGATCTTGGTTACTAAGTCTTCTTCTTCTGACTTACGAATACCGATGAATTTGTAGCTCCCCAAGCGAGGACGTTCCTGCACGTTGATCTCTACCCAAATTTTATCGTCTTCTACTTTAGTAACAAAAACGGCCGCCCCAGAAAATAATTTTTGACGCCAAAGATTGGAAATGGCTTTTCCAAATACCTCTGCACCGGGATGAACAAACTTATCACCTGGTTGAAGGTTGGCTATAGAGTAAACAATGGAAGTATCTAAGTAACGAATGCCGGTAATCTTAACATCGGCAATGGTATACTCCTTTACAATCTTGGCATTTTGCCATTCCAGCAATTTGGGGTCTACTGAAACAGGGCGAGCAGTGTCGGGAACTTCCTGTGCGAAAACAAAACCTCCGGCTAGTAAAGCCACCCAAAAAATGATTCCCCTTTTGAAGAAAATTGCGTGCATCGGTTTTTTTTGATTCCAACGCCCAATACTTGGGCTCCTAATATAAGTACAGTTAGTTGATTACCAGCTATTTATTAAAATATAGTTGGTAACGACGGAGAGCAAATTAAGGCTAAAAATCGAAAGTCTTTGTTAAAGCTGCTCGCTAATCTTCCCAAAGCGCCTTTCGCGGTTTTGATAGTCCAAAATAGCCTCCACCAAATTGTCTTTTCTGAAATCGGGCCAGCACACTTTGGTGAAGTATAATTCGGCATAAGCCAACTGATATAAAAGGAAGTTGCTGATGCGATATTCGCCGCTGGTCCTGATCATTAGTTCAGGATCTGGGAAATTGCAAGTGGACAAATGTTGATGAAAAATGTCTTCCGTAATATCATCAGGACGAAGCACCCCTTTTTCTACCGCACGAGAGATACTTTTCACCGCTTCGATCAATTCCCAACGACCACTGTAGCTAAGCGCCATAATAAGATTCAGGCCCGTATTTCCCTCCGTAAAATCAATTGCTTCTTGTAACTCATTTTGTGCATATGCTGGCAACATACTCACATCACCTATTACATGCAGTCGAATATTATTCTTGTCCAGCGTCTCTACCTCCTTACGAATCGTACTTACCAGCAATTCCATCAATCCGGAAACCTCATCAACAGGACGATCCCAATTCTCCGTAGAAAAAGCATACAACGTGAGATACTCAACCCCGATTTCAGCACAACCTTCTACCACTTGTCGTACACTTTCCACGCCATGATAGTGCCCATATAAACGGTCTTCCCCTTTTTCTTTTGCCCAGCGCCCATTGCCATCCATGATGACAGCAATATGCCGAGG
>JBMSWW010000118.1:0-5298 GCA_049425065.1 Chitinophagaceae bacterium | reverse complement strand
GTTGCCAATTGAGTCCGATCGTTTCTCCCTGACCAAAGGCATTTCTCAATAGCAGATTCGCTTCGCCTACTAATAATAATTTTCTCGAGGTCAACTGTTGGTTATTAGGAAGAAAACCTAAGAGACCATTAAACTGACTACTTTTTTGCTGTTCCAAAAAAGTATGTACCGCCCCGCCGCTTCCCAGTAATTCCAGCTCAAAAGGTTTGACTTCTTTTAAATAATCGAGCTCTTGTAATTTTTTAGGGATCTCGTCTAATTTTTGTTGCGAATAAGCAGACCCCGCAGGAATCTCCAACCATTGAGATAAGAACCGATTGGACAAACGCACATTACCGGTGTTATACACCGAATCAATTTTATAAAAAGGTCCTTTCTCTGTGCGCAATACCGCTGTTAAATATCCCGTTGAATCCTGCTGAATAGAATCTAGAAATACCTTGGCAAAAGGATACCCTTGATTACTCCAATTGCGAATAATTTCTTGTTGCGCTCGTATTACCATGCTGGGATCTGCCAATTTATTATCCAACGACAAGCCACTGATTTTTTTCCAGCGGTATTGCTGTCCTAGATATAGATGAGCGATGAATTTTCCGTTAGTACTATCCAATTTATCCAAAGAAGCTGCGATATAGCCTTTGGACTGCAAGAGAACTGGCAGCTCTTTGCAGTAGTTGCTAAGTGCTGTAGAGGACTGGAATGAAGTGAGGAGTCCAAGTTCTTTTACCCAATTTGATTTTGTATTCAAATTCAAACTGTCCACGCGCACCCATTGTAAAGAAACAGATTGTGAAAAAACAGACAATTGAATGCCAAACAGACCCCCTATCAACGATATTTGCAAAAGGAATTTACGCATGAAGTATTACCCAGCTTCCCTGCTAAATTATCTATTAATTATCAGCTATGGCCGGACTTTATTTACATATCCCTTTTTGTAAGCAGGCCTGCCATTACTGCAATTTTCATTTCGCCACTTCGTTACGCTACAAATCTGCCATGGTAGAAGCAATGACAAAGGAGATTCGTCTTCGTCAAGGCTATCTGCAAAAAGAACCGATTCTGACTATATATTTTGGCGGAGGAACGCCCAGTCTTTTGACGTTGGATGAGTTAAACTTACTGTTGAGAGCGATCCGCGAAACTTATTGGGTAGATGTTGAAGCAGAGATCACCCTCGAAGCGAATCCGGATGATATTACTGAAGAGCGATTACTTGCTTGGAAAGTGGCTGGTATCAACCGGCTTAGCCTTGGCATCCAGAGTTTTCAAGAACAAGATCTGCAATGGATGAATCGAGCACATAAGGCTACGCAATCTCTAGAAGCACTAGCACTTTGTCAAAAACATTTTGATAACATCACGATCGATCTAATTTATGGCTTGCCCGGCCTGAGTAATGAACAGTGGAAGGAAAATGTGCAGCGTGTCATCGACCTTGGAATTCCTCATCTTTCTTGTTATGCACTTACTGTGGAGCCTCAAACGCCATTGGATAAACAGATCCGACTCCAACATAAAACACCCGTGGATCAGGATAAACAGGCTGCGCAATTTTTATTATTGATGGAGTGGTTGAGTGCTGCGGGCTATCGCCATTATGAGATTTCCAATTTTGCTCAACCTGGTTTTAAAAGTCGTCACAACAGTTCTTACTGGAAGGGTGATTCGTATTTAGGCATCGGGCCCTCTGCGCATTCCTACAATGGTGTTTCTCGCCAATGGAATGTACCCAATAATCAACGCTACATGGACTCTTTGCAGAAAGACGAAATCCCTTTTGAAATAGAAACCTTAACTCCCACGCAACAGTTGAATGAATATATCATGACAGCGTTGCGGACGGATGAGGGGATTGATTTTGCACAAGTGCGGTATCGCAATGGCGGTAAGCTTCCCTCTGAGACAGAGTTACGAGAGCAACTGCTACGCAGCGCTGATAAGTATCATAAAAGCGGTCATCTTCTTATAAAAGACGAGCGGATTGTACTCACCCGCGAAGGCAAATTATTAGCAGATGGAATTGCGGCAGATTTATTCTTTTAGATCATTTCCCGTTCCAAGCGACGGAAGGCTTCTTCTGCGGGTACCCCTTCCCATAATATCTGATAAACAGCCTCGGCTAATGGAATGGGGACAGGATTAGTTTCATTGATGGCACGGATACAGCGAGCGGCATGATACCCTTCGGCTACCATGTTCATTTCTAGTTCGGCCGCTTTTACAGAGTAGCCGCGCCCGATCATGCTACCAAATCGGCGATTACGACTATGTAGCGAATAACAGGTAACTAGTAAGTCGCCCAGATACACTGAGGCAGCATAATTGGGATTCTTGCGATGGGTTATGGGGTTTTCACCTTCATGTACGCCTATTACCAAATGCTCAGACCCAAACTGAGCCAGGAAGGAAGCCATTTCATCGGCAGCATTCGCGATATAGACACTGAGAAAATTGTCTCCATAATCCAAGCCATGTGCAATACCCGCACCTAGGGCATAAATATTTTTTAAAACGGCGGCGTACTGTACTCCCAACACATCTTGATTAACTACGGTGTTAATATAGTCACAGGAAAAATAATTAGCTACGTCTAACGTAGTAGGAACATCAATACCCGAAAAAGTGAGATAAGACAATTTTTCTTCCGCTACTTCTTCGGCATGGCAAGGACCCATCACAGAAAAATAATCATCCAAGGCTACCCCATATTCGTTTTGCAGGTAGTAGTTCAGCAAAAGATTATGATCAGGCACTAATCCTTTAGTGGCAGACAACACTTTCTTTCCTTTAAAATCATCGGGAGTTAAACCATGTAAACTGGACACTAAGTAAGCCGAGGGGACCGCGATCAATAAAATATCAGAATTATTGACCACTTCTTTTACGGAAGAGGAAATATTCAGTAAGGAAAGATCAAAACGAACAGAGGGTAAATAATGCGGATTGTGTTTACGCCGTTGAAGCTGCTCCACCATACCCTGTGTACGCACCCACCAATTGACAGCATGCTTATTATCCGTTAAAATCTTCGTTAACGCTGTAGCCCAGCTACCACTTCCAATAACCCCAAATTGCATAGTGCAATGTTAGCAAATTTGTCGCACTACTTCTCGTAGAGTTCTTCTTTTTTAACCACTTTCACCTTAGCGCCGCCTTTTAGTGTTTTACTAATGGCAGCGTAAGGAGCAGTTACAACTTCCTCATCTTTTTTAAGCCCTGCGAGTATTTCAATATAGTTGATGTCTTGTACACCCGTGCGAACAACTACTTTCTTCACCGTACCATCTTCTTGCAACACAAACACGATCTCTTCCAGATCACTACCCACTGTTACATCGTTAGCTACATTATTTTCATCACCTTTTGCTTCAGATTGCTCTTTCTTTTTCTCTTCCACACTCTGATCACTTCCTTTCACTCGTGCGTTCACCGCATTGATAGGTACAGAGAGTACATTTTGTACGGTAGTCGTTTTAATATCAGCAGTAGCATTCATGCCGGGACGGAAAGGAAAAGGCAGTTTAGCTAGATCTTCATACGAAGATTTATCTAAGCGAATACGAACTTCGTAATTGGTTACATCATTTGATGCCGCCAGTGCTGCAGCACCTTTCGTACTGCTGGCAATTTTGGTAACCACTCCTTTGAACTTACGGTTATTATAAGCATCAACTTCTACATCGGCAGAATCCCCAATGCTGATTTTTACGATATCGTTTTCTCCCACATCTACACGCACTTCAATCACTGACATGTCAGCCACCGTCATCATCTCGGTACCAACATTAAAACTATTACCTGCTACTCGCTCGCCTTTCTTCACTTTCAGAGAAGAGATAACTCCATCCATAGGAGCCACTAGCGTAGTACGGCTCAAATCTTTGTTGGCACGACTCAAACTTACCTGTGTTCCTTTAACACTTGCTTGTAAACCACGCAAACCTTGCTCGGCGGCATTCAAGTTTGCTTGTGCGGATTTGTAGGTGGTTTCAAACTGCTCAAATTCTGCGCGAGAGATTACTTTGTCGTCAAACAATTTTTTATTGCGATCGTAGTTCTGCTTTGCCTGATTGTAAGAAGCACGCAATGCTTCTAAGGCAGCACGACTATTTTCTACTGAAGCAGAGGACTGACTTACGCGAGAAGCTGCTTCATCACGTTGTAACGCGTAGATGTCGGCATATATACGAGCCAACACTTGTCCTTTCCGAACTGAATCGCCCTCTTCTACGGTCAACTCCGTAATTTCTCCGGAAATATCAGGACTGATCTTTACTTCTACTTCGGGATACACTTTACCGCTCGCATTTACTGTTTCTACTATGGTGCGTAATGAGGCTTTCTCCACCGTCACTTTCTCATCTTTATCACCTCCCCTACTTTTTACAATTCCATAAACAACTCCTACTACTACAAATACTATTAAACCCCATTTTAATTTCTTGTTCATAATCGAAAATTTATAGTTCCTTGGTTATTGTAATTTAATTCCTTGTCCTTTGTAATATTCCAGCAGTTTCATTTTGAATACATAGTCATATTTAGAGTAGAGCGCCTGTATTCTTGCCCGCTGCATATTACCCTGACTGTTGATCAATTCAAAAGCTGATAACAAATTCAGATCATATCGCTTGCTGGCAAACGAAAAAGATTTTTCGGCAGTGACCATTACTTTCTTATCTGCTTCATGCTTCTGAAGTGCAGCTACTGCATCTGTGTAGGCTTTATAGATATCCTGCTTTAACTGACGCTCGCCTTGCTCCAATTGTAAATTAAGTTGCTGTACCTGTAATTTGCTACGGTCATAATTAGTGCGTGCTGCACGGCCATTGAATAAGGGCACATTCATGCCCACCCCCACACTCTGTCCGAAGTTAGCATTGAATTGCTTAATCAAATTGTCGGGCTTAAAATAGCCGATGATATTTCCGCTACTAACGTAATTGGGAATTTCTACAGGGAAAAACACGCCACCCCCCGCATTTACTCTCGCTCCGGAGTTGGAATAGCCACTCAACGTTTGTCCGTAAATTGCTTTCTTAAAATCGATGGCATTGGCAGATAAACTTCCAAACGCCGTGAAACTTGGATACAATCTTCCACGCGCGGCCTGCATAGATTTTTCGGCAGACTGTATACGAATCTTATTTACTTTTTGCTGGGGCAACATTTGCAAGGCCGTGAGATAAACCGCTTCGGGTTGGAGATCGGCTAAGGCCTCTCCCGGAATCAAGTCTCCCGGAGGTGCTGCAATATCAAAATCAGCCGCCGCATCTAAATTCAACAAAGCCT
>JBMSWW010000117.1:0-5333 GCA_049425065.1 Chitinophagaceae bacterium | reverse complement strand
ACATACGATTTTAAGGGGTGCAAAGATAGGTCGTTATCAGGGAATAACGAAGAAAAACCGGATTTTTTTCCACCGGGGTTGATTATTCCGCCCAGCTCATTATATACCCTTGATTTTCAATCTCTAATGCTTGACGAGTTAACATCAAAGGACGGAAGGTGTCCACCATCACCGCTAATTCCTTGGTTTCTTTAGCTCCGATGCTGCGTTCCACGGCTCCCGGATGAGGGCCATGAGGAATCCCGGCTGGATGTAAAGTTATCATGCCACGGGTTACTGATTTGCGGCTCATGAAATCCCCATCAACATAATAAATCACTTCGTCGCTGTCAATATTTGAGTGATTGTAAGGCGCTGGTATGCCCTGAGGATGATAGTCATATAGGCGTGGCACAAAAGAACACACCACAAAACTATCTGTTTCAAAAGTCTGGTGTATGGGGGGAGGCAAATGCACTCTACCCGTAATGGGTTCAAAGTCATGAATAGAAAATATATAAGGATAACAGCATCCGTCCCACCCTATTACGTCAAAAGGATGCGTTCCATAATGAAGACCATACAACATGCCTTTCTTCTTAGCCTTAATCAAAAAATCACCTTTCTCATCGAAGGTGAGCAAATCTTGGGGAGGACGAATATCTCTTTCGCAATAAGGAGAGTGCTCCATTAACTGGCCATAACGACTCATGTATCGTTTGGGATAACGCAAAGGTGAAAAAGACTCTACAATGAAAAGGCGATTTTCCGGTGTGTCAAAATGGATTTGATAAATAGTGCCCCGAGGAAGCACAATATAATCTCCATAGGAAAAAGGCAACTGTCCGTACTGCGTGATTACCTTACCAGACCCTTCGTGCACAAAGATCATCTCATCACCATCGGTGTTTTTGTAGAAATAATCTGTCATGCTTTGCTGAGGCGAGGCCAGCACAATATGACAATCACTATTCACCAAAACGGGGACTCGACTTTCTAAAAAATCAGCCACAGGTTTTACTTGAAACCCTTCAAAACTTCTATGTTGTAACATTTTTTCCTCAGCCACCTGAGGGGATACATCACGTTGTGATTCTGTTTTGATGATCTGCGTGGGAGGATGACAATGATAAAGCAAAGAATAGTCATCACTAAATCCCTCTGTAGAAAACAACTGTTCACTGTAAAGGGAACCGTCAGGTTTTCTGAATTGCGTATGCCGCTTGTGCGGAATACTTCCCAATTTGTAATAATGTGCCATAGACAATCAATCGTTAGAGGCGAGTATATTAGGCCCCGGGAAACCAGGGACGACCCACGATTTCACGGAACGGCCAAGGCATAGCTGCTAAAATTACTGCCAAAGCAATCAACAATAACCAGGAGGCTGGCTTAAAGGCAGATATTTTTGCTTTTCCTCTTGCTAAAGTGATCAACACCACAGCAATAATCATCATTAAGGGGTGTTCGACCAGGAAAAAGCGATAAAATTTATCAGACATCACAGACTCTCCTTCAGGAAGCTGAACGGTGAGCCAACCGTAGCGGCCAGCTATCAATTGATAAAGCCCAATGAAAAGCATAGTATGCGACCCAATCATCAGCCAAAGGCTGGTAGATTTAAGAGAATCCTTTTTAGTGAAGGCTTGAAAAATACTTGCCAATAAAAGAATAAGAATCACCCAACGAAGGGCATTATGAAGGTGTAGCAGTCCGGCTTCCATATTGATGATTTTAGGAATATGAATGTACGAACTTGATTTTACTCAACCCAATCAGCAACAAAAACATTCGTGTCTCTGGTACCTCCATTGTTTCGATTGCTGGAGAATACAATCTTTTTACCGTTAGGAGAGAACATCGGGAAGGCATCAAAGCCTTTATCGCGGCTCACTTTCTGTAAATTGGTACCATCTTCATTTATTGTGTACATATTGAAGGGAAACCCACGCTTGTACTCATGATTGGAAGCAAAAATGATGCGTTTACTATCTGGCATATACGTAGGAGCCCAGTTGGCTTGGCCATAACTGGTAACCTGACGAGCATTGGAACCATCAGCATTTGCCACCCACACTTCCATGTTGGTAGGAGCCACTAAGTCTTCTGCTAATAATGACTTGTACTCGGTAATCTCTGCCTCAGTTTTAGGTCGTGAAGCACGCCAAATAATTTTTTGTCCATTAGGGCTAAACCAAGCGCCTCCATCATACCCCAGGGTGCTGGTGATTCTTTTTTCCTTTCCTGATTTCAAATCCATAATATATAGCTCAATATCCCCATCCTTAGTGCTGGTATAAATCATTTTTTGCCCATCCGGTGAAAGCGTAGCTTCAGCATCATAGTAAGGAGAGTTCGTCAACTGTTTAACTATTTTACCATTCAAATCTGCTATGAAAATATCGTACCCTCTATATAGAGGCCAGATATATTTATTGCCATACTTGGCTCTGTCTGGTGTGGGAGGACAAGCTTCACTGGCTAAATGGGTAGAGGCATAAATCACATGCATATTGTCTTTCGTAAAATAGGCACAAGTAGTACGACCCTTACCGGTGCTTACCATTTTGAAATTGAAAGGTTCTCCTGCCTTTGTAGGCACTTTTCCAATAAAAATCTGATCACAATTGAGTCCCTCGTTGGGTTGTGTTCTTTGGAAAACCAAGTAGTTACCATCGTAGCTCCAATAAGCTTCTGCATTATCGCCGCCAAAAGTGAGCTGCTGAATATTACGTAAATGATTTTCTTCGGGGTAACGCAGACTGTCTGCCCCAGGAGACTGTGCTTTTAAAAGAGTGCCATTAATTAACAAGAGGGCACTGACCAAAAGAATACGGGAACCAGAAATTAACAGGGATTTCAACATAGCGTGATTTTTACAATGAAGATCAAAATTATCTTTGTTCTATAACTACACTGTCAGGGTACTGTCAAACCTACTCTGCTGGTTTTGCCGATGCAAATTAGAATAATAGTCTTATTCATCTCACTGCTGTTGTACATGGGCTGTGGTAATGACTACAAAAAGCCAGAGAACCAAGTTGCTGAACCCAATGCTACCATTGACTTCAGCGATGGTGATACTACAATTCCCGTTGGCCCGCCCACTGCTTATGATCGCGCCCTCAATTACGCGGAAACAGGAAACCCTGCCCTACTACCCCTTTGTGATTCATTATTGAAATTTGATTCAGCCCGTGCAGGTGCGGCACCACTCTATTATCGGGGTATCTACCATGCCACCCGTAAAGAAATCAAAGAGGCCATCAGCTTTTTTGATAAAACCATTGTGAAAGATTATCGTTTTTTAGACGCATATATTGAAAAAGCAGCTTTACTCGCTGAAATTAAAAAACCGGACATGGCGCTGCGCGAGCTAGAATTAGCCCGCACGATTTCACCCAGCTATGCCCCTACTCATTATTGGATTGCAAAAATCAATGAATCGATAGGGCAAGTGGACAAAGCACTATTTCATTACAAATTATCACTGTCGCTGGATAGCGCCATAGCAGAAGACCGACAGGGAATTGAACGTCTTGAAAAATGATCTTATCTTGCAGCTATGCCTCTGATTGCCCCCTCCTTACTATCAGCTGATTTTTTGAAGCTGCAACAAGAATGTGAAATGCTCAACCAAAGTGAAGCCGATTGGTATCACTTGGATGTAATGGACGGGAATTTTGTTCCTAACATCAGCTTTGGCCCGATGCTAATTTCTTTTTTTAGAAAAGCCACGTCAAAAACCTGCGATGTGCATTTGATGATCGAACAACCCGATCGTTATCTCAAAGCCTTCCAGGAAGCTGGAGCCGATATTTTGACGGTTCATATAGAGGCATGCATGCACTTACACAGAACCTTACAACAAATCAAAGAGCTAGGCATGAAAGCGGGAGTAGCCGTGAATCCTCATACTTCTGTGGAATTATTGAAACCAATTTTGAATGACATCGACTTAGTTTGCTTGATGAGTGTAAATCCTGGTTTTGGCGGACAGAAATTTATTCCGCAAACACTTGAAAAGATTAAAGAGCTACGCAAACTAATTTCAGCAGCGGGTACTAACACACTGATTGAAATTGACGGAGGGGTTACGCTAGAGAATGCCGCATCTATTGTTAATGCCGGAGCTGATGTGCTAGTAGCAGGAAATACAGTTTTCAAATCTTCCAATCCCGCACAAACTATTCGCGATCTTAAAAACTGCGCGTAATATTCATGAGCGAAATGCACTGGGAATTGCTCCCTTTTGAAAAATTAAATCCTGTTCAAGTTTATGCCTTGTTGAAACTTCGTTCCGAGGTTTTTGTTGTGGAACAACAATGTATTTTCCTGGACATGGATAACAAAGATTCTCACTGTTTTCATTTGCTGGGATGGAAACAGAAAGAACTAGTTGCTTATACCCGTTTAATGCCTCCTGGAATCACTTATCCCCATGCTTCTATTGGAAGGGTAGTTACCTCTATGCTGGTGAGAAGAACCGGTATTGGAAGAGAATTGATGGAAAGATCGATAATAGCTGCACGGGATTTATTCAACGCAACTACCATCGTAATTGGAGCACAACTCTATCTTAATAAATTTTATAATTCATTGGGCTTTGTACAAAGCAGTGATGTCTATTTTGAAGACGGCATTGAACATATTGAAATGACCTTAGTACTTTCCTAATTTATTTCAGCTCTTCTCTGAGATATTGCGCCGTGTGCGTGTTGGTCTTTTTCACCATTTCTTCGGGAGTCCCTACAAACAAAATCTGACCGCCTCCATCTCCTCCTTCAGGACCCAGATCAATAATATAATCCGCCATTTTGATCACATCCATATTATGCTCAATCACGAGCACGGTATTACCTCTGTCCACTAATCGATTTAATACGTCCAATAAATGACGGATATCTTCAAAGTGTAATCCTGTAGTGGGCTCATCTAAAATGTAGAAGGTTTTACCCGTATCACGTTTAGCCAACTCTGTAGAAAGTTTAATTCGTTGGGCTTCTCCCCCGCTGAGTGTGGTGGCGGCTTGTCCAAGGGTGATATACCCTAAACCTACTTCTTCCAACACTTTTATTTTACGATACAGATAAGGTACTGTTTGAAAAAAAGCAACGGCTTCTTCCACGGTCATCTCCAATACATCAGCAATGGATTTTCCTTTGTAGCGTACTTCCAACGTTTCGCGGTTATAGCGCTTACCATTGCAACTGGAACAATGAACATACACATCCGGCAAAAAGTTCATTTCAATCACACGCATACCGCCACCTTCACATACTTCACAACGTCCTGCATCTACATTAAAAGAAAAGTGTTTTGTAGCAAATTTTCTCTGCTTGCTGAGCGGTTGA
>JBMSWW010000116.1:0-5361 GCA_049425065.1 Chitinophagaceae bacterium | reverse complement strand
GAACCGCGTAGACCCAAAACCAAGTGGGAGTTATTTGAATAATTCCAACCCATTTTTATTGGGGGTATAAATAAATTCGGATTTTTGCGGTTATTTGCGGGATTTCTCCTACTTTTCGGTTGTCAAACTAACGAATGCTTAAAAAAGAGAGGCAGGCCTATATATTACAAAAGGTCAGCTTACACAATAAGGTACTCTCATCATCCCTTTGCACAGAAATAAACGTGTCTGAGGACACCATACGCCGTGATTTACAGGAATTAGCTGATGAAGGAAAAATTATTAAAGTACATGGTGGAGCTCTTTCACCCTCTTTTAGTGAACTTTCATTTTCATCTGCCGGAGTCTATTCACAACAAAACAAAAAGGTCATTGCGCTAAAAGCAGTTTCACTGGTCCAGGATGGCATGTTTGTGCTCACAAGCGGTGGTACCACCATTGTTGAAATGGCTCGAAATCTATCTGCGCACTTAAAAGCCACTTTCATTTCCGGAAGTATTCCGGCCATTTTGGAATATATGCATCACCCCACTATCGAGGTGATTTTAATCGGAGATAAAATCTCTAAAAATTCAAAAATTACCGTGGGACCGGAAGCGATTGCCAAAATCCAGCAAATGAATCCCGATATCTGCTTCTTAGGAACAAATGCGCTGGATCCTACCCAAGGAATCACTGACAATGATTGGGAGGTTGTTCAGCTCAAAAAAGCCATGATAGAAGCTTCAAAAAGAGTGATTTGCCTCTGTATCTCAGAAAAATTAAACTCAGTTCAGCCAATAAAAGTGTGTGATATTGATAAAATTAATACCTTGATTACCGAATTGTCCCCCGGAGACCCTCTGCTTCAACCTTATGTTGAAAAGGGTGTCAGGATTTTATAATTTTTTTAACTTGAACCATCAATAACAAAACAAACAGCTATGAGAAAAATTCTCCATGTACTAATGGCGTTTACGCTGTTCCTGCTTGTTGTGCCTACTACATTACAGGCCCAGGAAAGGACAGTGACCGGTACCATTCTTGCTGATGACAGCAAGTCTCCGCTTCAAGGGGTAACGATTCGTGTAAAAGGCACCCGTCGTATGGCCCAAACGGATGCGAACGGTAAGTTCTCCCTCAAAGTAAACACGAATGAAGTACTTCAAGTCTCAAGTGTGGGCTATGAAACCACTGACATCAAAGTCGGTTCAGGAAGCACGCTTGCCATCTCGTTGAAAACAGCCGACAACACCCTTGGTGAGGTGGTTGTAACAGCCATGGATATTAAGCGTAATCCTAGAGAGCTTGGTTATTCTGTACAAAAAGTTGCCGGTGCAGAAGTACAAGAATCACAAAGAGATAACTTCCTTAACAGTTTAGCTGGTCGCGTAGCCGGTTTAACACTTGACCAAACCTCTGGAGTGGCGGGTGCCTCATCTTCGGTTGTATTGCGTGGATTCAACTCTCTTTCATTAAGCAACCAGCCTCTCTACGTAGTAGATGGTGTAATTCTTGATAATCAGACTATCAATGAAACATCAAATGGAGGACAAGCCGTAGGTCTTGCCTCTGACAGACCTAACCGCTCAAGTGACTACCAGAACCGTATTGCAGATATCAACCCCAATGATATTGAAACTATAACCGTTTTAAAAGGCCCTGAAGCTACCGCTCTTTACGGTAGTCAGGCCAGCTCAGGAGCCATTGTTATTACTACTCGCAAAGCAAAATCAAACAAATTTGCCTTACAATATGACAACAGCTTTCGCTTTCAAAAAGTTACTCGTTGGCCGGAGACTATGGAAACTTTTGGGCCTGGTATTAATGGGGTAAGCTCAGAAGTATTCTCCTATTTTGGACCTGAGTATCCAGAGAATACAAAGCGTTATGATAACCGTGAAACTTTCTTCAGAGTGGGTAAGGCGCAAACACATAACCTGGGAGCAGATTTTGGTATAGGTAAATCAATGTTTAGATTTTCTGGTAGTTTCTATGACCAACAAGGTGTTATTCCAAACAATGGTTTTAGACGTTATAACCTGCGACTTTCTAACACTACTAAATTTTGGAAAGACAAAATCGAGGTCACTCCTTCATTGGCCTACATAAAATCTCAAAATGACAAAGTATTAAGAAGTGCAGGTAGTTACCTTCTAAGTTTGATGATTTGGCCAAGCGATATAGACATTACCAATTTTGAGGATCCCAACACTGGCGATAAGCTTGATCTATTTGCAAACTCTTCAGCTAATGGCGAATACGATAACCCACTTTTTAACGTTAAAAAGAACAGGGCTTATGATGAAACAGATCGATATACAGCCAGCTTAGGTATAAACATTAACCCCTTCAAATGGCTTACGATGTCTGGTCGATTCGGCTATGACACCTATGATATGTCTGGCTTTTTGTTCTACCACCCTCAATCTTATTTTCTGTCAGCCGGTACGGGTGGAACCTTAGATAATTATTGGAGAAAATACAACGGATATAATCATACGATCACCGCTACTGCTCGCAAGCAATTAGGGAAAAATTTCAACTTGCGTGTAATGACCGGTACCATGTGGCAGAACTATGAAACACAAATGTTTTCTGTGTATGGAACCAATATAGTAGACAATGTTGCCGCCAATGGAAATATGTTAAAAGATGGTGTAGTAATTACTGACAAAGAATTGGCGACACTTATGGGAGACTATATGGATAGCAGTGTTACAAGAGTAAATACCCGCCGTCGACTTCTTAGAAACGCTAAAGGAGAATACAATTTAAATATCCTCCGTCAACAAGCTTATTTTGGAGAAGTAGCGCTTAGCTTTAAAAATTTAGCATTTTTAAGTTATACGCATCGTTTTGAGGAAGCCTCCACGCTTCCAAAGAAAAATCGCAAATACAATTACCCCGGAGGTAGTTTAAGTATTATAGTGAGTGACATCTTCCCAGAATTAAAAAAGAACAGCCTCATCAGTTACTGGAAAATCAGAACATCGTTAGCGGGTACCGCCCGTTTGAATACCCCCTATTCTACACAGTCAGTATTTGTTAACAACTTCGCAAGCGGAGGCGGATATTCTTACGGATTTGTAAACAATAACCCAGAGCTAGGCCCAGAAAGACAAAGTACTTATGAATTAGGGTCTGAAATTAGACTGTTTAAGAGCAGATTAAACTTTGACTTCACGTACTACAATACACTTAACAAAGGACAGATTATTCAAAACTTCCGATTGAGTTACGGAACTGGATATGTTTTGAATACACAAAATGCAGCAAGTACAAGAAACCAAGGTATAGAGATCGCAGCCGATTACGATGTTGTTAAAGGAGGAGGTAAAAGCCTTAATTGGAATATGCGTTTCAATTTCAACAAGATGTGGAATGAAGTAATAGATATGCCACGTAATGTTGCAGAATATTACATCTCTGACACATGGCTTTATGGGAACGCACGTGGAGGTCTTGTACTAGGCGGATCAACCACTTCCATAACTTCCTCAAGCTATCTTCGTAACAAAGATGGTCGTATCTTAATTAATCCCGCCAATGGGCTTCCCGTTGTGAGTGGAGGAACTTTCAAAGTCAATGGAGACCGTAACCCCAATTTCACGTTGGGTTGGAATAATACACTTCGTTTTGGAAACTGGAGATTTTCTATGCTATGGGATTTGAAAGTTGGAGGGGATATCTATAACGGTACAAACATGTTCCTTACAAGAATTGGCCGAAGTAAGTTAACAGCCGATCGTTACACTCCTCGCGTTATCAGTGGAGTTTTAAGAGATGGGCTAGAAAATACGAATCCTACTGAAAACACAATCGTTGTTACTCCGGCTTATCAAGCAACAGACTATTACCAAAACTTTATGCCTGAAGAAGCTTTTATTGAAAGAGATGTTAACTGGTTCCGTCTTCGTGACATGACCATTAACTACACCTTCCCTAAGAGTTTTATTAAAGGTTTCAAATCTTTAAGTGCCTATGTTACTGGGAACGACTTGTTCTTGCTCACTAATTATAGTGGGGCAGATCCAGCCGTAAATGGTAATACGGCCGGAAGTTTAGGAGTTGGTGCTTTTGGTTTCGATTATGCCACACTGCCCTCTCCTATTCAATTGAATGTTGGAATCAGAGCTTCATTTTAATTTCTAAAAGAGAATGAATATGAAAAATATATTAAAAAATGCCACAATTACACTGAGTGCTATCTCTTTGTTAGCACTAGGGTCTTGTAGTAAGAAAATTGATGATGCACATCAAAACCCCAATGCGGATGTAAGAGTTCCGGTGGAAACTTTACTTCCAGGTATCATTGGAAATTTTGTAGGTAGTAACTCTGCCGCGGGTAGCTCATATGGAACTGCTTATGACGGACTTTATATTGGTAGATATGTTCAATTTTGGGCTACCAACACTACTATGTATCAATACGACAGAATGGGAGGAACTATTGGTGGAAGCGACCTCTTAGGATCTATTTGGGCAATGCATTATTATGGAATGGGAAGAAATCTTTCTATGATGATGGAATGGGCAGAAGAAGAGAAGAAATGGGATTATGTGGGTGTAGGAAGAGCGATTCGTGCATGGGGCTGGCTTACCTTAACAACCTCTTACGGGGAAGCAATTTTAAAGCAAGCCTTTAATCCTAATCTGCTTGTATTCAACTACGATACGCAAGAAGAGATGTATGCAGAATGCCGTAAACTTTGTCACGAAGCTATTGATTACCTGAACCGCACAGGCGACAATGTAAGTCAGTCTAACCTGGCATTGGGAGATGCTTATTTTTATAATGGAGATGTAAACAAATGGAAAAAATTTGTTTACTCTGTGTTAGCTCGCTCTTTCAATCATTTAACAAATAAATCAATTTACCAGCCCGATTCCGTACTCTATTATGCGAATCTTGGTATCAACAACAACGAAGACAACGCCGCCGCTAAGTTCCTGGGAGGCGGTAGATCCGGAGAAAATAATTTCATGGGTCCATTCCGTAGTAATGCTGGCTCTCTCCGTCAAACTAAATTCATTGCTGATTTGATGTCTGGCGTAAACCCTATGTTCCCAACGGGTACTGCCGACCCAAGAGCTCCTTACATTTTACGTGAAAATCCAAACGGAAGGTATAAGGGCGTACGTCCAACTAAAGGAACTGATGGTTTAGCTGTTAATGACAGACCCGCCAATTTCTGGGGGAATGTATTTACCTCAACAGCTGCACCAGGTACAGACGTCAATTGTCGCTACATATTTAAAAATGCAGCTCCCTATCCTATAATTTCTGCAGCAGAAATGCAATTTGTAAAAGCAGAGGCTTACTACAGAAAGGGCAATATGTCTGCAGCTCGTCAGGCTTATCTGGAGGGTATTAGCTTG
>JBMSWW010000115.1:0-5480 GCA_049425065.1 Chitinophagaceae bacterium | reverse complement strand
TGATCTCTTTGATCTTGGCCAGAGTTTCAAGCCCTGTAATGCCTGGCATGCTTTCATCGATCAGTACCACATCTACAGGGTTTTCTTTCACATAATCGATGGCATCAAAACCATTGGTAAAGGTTTGTACCGTATACCCTTTATTTTCCAGAAAAAGCTGCTGAGAGCGAAGACTTTCTATCTCGTCGTCAACCCAAATGATTTTTGCCAGTGTCATAAGATCAAATTTAGCTTTTTAAAGGTCCCCTTCGTAATTTTACAGACTGCTATTACGGCTTTAACAAAATGACAACCCAGCCCTCCGTCAGAAAAATAATCAACGATCCGGTCTACGGATTCATCACCATTGATCACCCGCTGGTGTTGGACATCGTTTCTCACCCCTACTATCAACGGCTTCGCAACATACACCAAATGGCTTTTGCGCATTTGGTATATCCCGGGGCCATGCATTCTCGTTTGCATCATTCCTTGGGTGCTTACCATCTAATGGGCATTGCGCTGGCCGAATTAAAAAGTAAAGGAGTAGAGATCAGTCCCGAAGAAGAGCTGGGAGCCAAGCTGGCCATTTTGTTGCACGATTGTGGACACGGTCCCTTTTCCCATGCGCTGGAAAAAGAACTGATTCCTGGCGTTCATCATGAGAAATTGTCCTTGCTGATCATGGAAAAGCTCAACGAAGAATTTGGGAGACAGTTGAGCACGGCCCTTGCTATTTTCACCGATACCTACCCAAAGAAATATCTTCACCAGTTAATCTCCGGACAGTTGGATGTAGACCGAATGGATTATCTGAATCGCGATAGTTTTTTTACCGGTGTGGCCGAAGGAGTCATTGGCTATGACCGCATTTTAAAAATGCTGACGGTAAAAGAGGGACAGCTCATGGTAGAAGAAAAAGCCATTTACTCCATTGAGAAATTTTTGATCAGTCGTCGACTCATGTATTGGCAGGTCTACCTGCACAAAACGGTAGTAAGCGCCGAGACGACATTGGTAAATGTGCTCAAGAGAGCGCACGAATTAATAGCTAATGGTATCAAAGTAGTGGCTGCTTCGTCAGATTTAGATTTTTTTCTTCAAAATCGCGACAGCGCGGCTAATATCAAGCAGCATTTAGACCGGTTTTGCCGTCTTGATGATCACGACGTAATGGCCAGCATCAAAAACTGGTGCAGTCATTCCGATCCTGTTCTTTCTGAACTCAGCAAACGAATTGCTACCAGACAATTGTTGAAAATTCGTTTTACCTCCATGCCTGTTGATCCCTCAACAATCGTGGAATTGAGAAAAGAAGTGGCCGCCCAAATGAGAATAAGTGAAACAGAAGCCGCTTATCTGGTATTTACCGGAGAGGCCAGCAATACCACTTATAATCCAAGGGACGAGCGAATCCACATCCTTTTTAAGGACGGACAGGTAAAAGATATTTCTGAAGTAGACAATGCGCTCATTAACTATGGAAGCAGTCTGGCTTTTGGAGAAGTGAAGAAACATTTTATTTGTCAACCCGGGCCTGTTAAAACAAAATACTGACCATGATGCAGTTCACCGCCAGCCAACTGGCTCAATTGATACAAGCGAAAGTAGAAGGCGATCCCGGTGTTACGGTGAGTTCCTTTGGAAAAATTGAAGAAGCAGTCAACGGTCAATTATCTTTTTTAGCCAATCCGAAATACGAAGACTATCTCTATACTACCAAGGCCTCCTTGGTGATTGTCAACGAAAATTTTCAATTGCGTCAACCCATTCAGACTACACTTCTGAGAGTAGCGGATGCTTATTCCGCCTTTGCCACCCTGCTTACTAAATATCAGGAGATGCAACAGCAGCAATTAACCGGCATTCAGGAGCCCACGCATATTGCTAAAACGGCCCAATTAGGACAAGGTATTTTCATTGGAGCTTTTAGCTACTTGGGTGAGCAAGTGAAAGTAGGTGACCAAACCAAAATTTATCCCAACTGCTATATCGGCGACCAGGTTACCATTGGTAAAAACTGTGTGATTCATCCCGGCGTAAAAATTTATCATCAATGTGTAGTTGGGGATGAAGTGATTGTTCACGCAGGCACAGTGATCGGGGGTGATGGTTTTGGTTTTGCTCCGCAAGCAGATGGCAGTTTGAAGAAAGTGCCGCAAATTGGTAATGTCGTGATCGAAGATCAGGTGGAGATCGGCGCTAATACCACCATCGACAGAGCCACTATTGGTTCTACCATCATTCGCAAAGGAGCCAAGTTGGATAACCTGATTCAAATTGCGCACAATGTAGAAGTCGGTAACCAAACCGTGATTGCTGCACAAGTGGGGGTAAGCGGAAGCACTAAAATTGGAAAGGGCGTTATGATCGGCGGACAAGCCGGTATTGTAGGGCATATCCAATTGGGAGACGGATCAAAAGTGAATGCACAAAGTGGAGTCAGTAAATCGATAGAACCTGGTAAAGCGGTAACAGGATCTCCTGCTTATGATTATACCCAGTCGCTGCGTGCCCAGGCGGTGAATCGCAAGTTGCCAGATCTTGAAAAAAGAATCAAAGAGCTGGAGCAGCTTATAAAAGACTTAGTCTCAGCAAAGTAATAGGGCTGTTTCTCTTCCCTAGGCGATTTGTTATCTTTGCAGCCCCAACATAATTCCATGGCCAAAGCATTTAACCCAGACAAACAGCATACCATCGGCATGCCTGTTACTATTTCAGGAACAGGACTTCATACCGGAGTACTTGCAGACTTAACCTTGAATCCTGCCAATCCAGGATTCGGTCTTCAATTCAAAAGAATAGACCTTCCCAATCAACCTATTATTAAAGCCGATTGTGATTTGGTAACTGACACGAGTCGTGGCACCACCTTAGAATCTAATGGCGCCAAAGTGAACACTGTAGAACACGTATTAGCCGCCCTGGTCGGCATGGGTATCGACAATTGTCTCATTGGAGTGAATGGACCCGAAATACCCATTATGGATGGAAGTTCTGCTCCCTTTGTAGAATTGATCGAAAAAGCGGGAGTCATTGAACAGGATGCCACTAAAGTATGGTACAGCATTGACGAAAACATTTTTCATTACGACGAGGCAAAGCGCGTAGAAATGGTAGCCATGCCTTCGGTAGAATACCAAATCACTACGCTGATAGATTTTAATTCTGCTGTATTAGGTACGCAGCATGCGGGACTCAAACACATGCGTGATTTCAAAAATGAAATTTCTTCCTGCCGTACATTTTGCTTCTTACACGAGCTGGAAATGTTGCTAGATCACAACCTGATCAAAGGAGGAGACGTTAACAACGCGATTGTAATTGTAGACAAACCGGTGGGCGATGGAGAGTTTGAACGACTTAAAAAAATCTTCCGAAAAGAAAATATCAAAGTAAAAAGCGAAGGCTACCTCAACAACTTAGAGCTTCGTTTTCCCAATGAACCTGCCCGTCATAAATTATTGGATGTGGTAGGCGACTTAGCCCTAATTGGCTACCCCATTAAGGCTAGAATTATTGCTAACCGTCCAGGCCATAGCAGCAACGTAGAGTTTGCTAAGAAGATAAAGCAATACATCAAAAAGAATAAACATACCAAGGGCGTACCCTATTATGATCCCAGTATACCACCGGGTTATGACCAGCTATACATTGAAAAAATATTGCCCGATCGTTTCCCCTTTGCCCTAGTAGACAAAGTAATTGAGTTGAGTGATACTCATATTGTGGGTGTCAAAAATGTCACCTTCAATGAATGGTTTTTCCAAGGACATTTTCCAGGAAATCCTGTAATGCCCGGTGTCTTACAAATTGAGGCCCTGGCGCAATGCGGTGGCATTCTGGCCATCAACCTAAGCGGAGAAGGCAGCTATGATACCTACTTCCTGAAAATCGATAATTGTAAATTCAAACAGATGGTGCGCCCCGGTGACACCCTGCTGTTGAAAATGGAATTGATAGCCCCCATTCGCCGAGGAATCTGTGAAATGAAGGGAACCATTTATGCTGGTGGAAAGGTGTGCACAGAGGCCGACTTGGTGGCTCAGATTGTAAAGCGATAAGAACACGGTTAGCCCCGTTGAAATAGCCGAATAACAACTTACAAAAAGCCCGCTGAGCGGGTTTTTTCTTTTATCCACATTCCCCTTTAAATGGTGCAAAAAACACAGTGAAAAAGAGGGCCGAAAACAGGGATTCGCGAGGCCGTTTTGTTAGATTTGCAGACCTCGATTTTTAGATTAAAATTCAACGAGCCCCATCAGCTTATGAGCACAGAAAAAGCACAATATAGCGCGGACAGTATACAGGTACTAGAAGGTCTAGAAGCCGTGCGGAAAAGACCTGCCATGTACATCGGTGACATCGGTGTAAAAGGATTGCATCACCTGGTATACGAAGTAGTAGATAACTCCATCGATGAAGCGCTGGCAGGCTATTGCAAAAACATCAAAGTTTCTATTCACCCAGATAATTCTATTTCAGTAGAGGATGATGGTCGTGGTATTCCCACGGCGATGCATAGTAAGGAAAAGAAATCAGCGCTGGAAGTGGTAATGACCGTTCTACATGCTGGCGGAAAGTTTGACAAGGACTCTTACAAGGTATCCGGAGGTTTGCACGGAGTGGGTGTGAGTTGTGTGAATGCCCTTAGTACGAAGCTTCATGTTACTGTTCAACGAGAAGGAAAAGTTTTTGAACAAGAATACAAGATCGGTGTCCCCCAATACGCCGTACGCGAAGTTGGCAGCAGTGACAAAACAGGCACTAAGGTTCATTTCTGGCCGGATGGAAGCATTTTCATCACCACTACCTACAACAAGGACATTCTAGAAGGACGACTGCGCGAATTGGCTTATTTGAATCGCGGCGTACATATCGACCTGCACGATCTGCGCGAAGTAGAAAATGGGGAGCACTATCAAAAAAGTTTCTACAGCGAAGGAGGAATTGTAGAGTTTGTAGAAATGTTGGACGATCAGGCAGGACGTACGCCGCTGATTCCAAAAATTATTGCAGTAGAAGGAAAAGATGAAAGTACCAATGTAACCGTAGAAGTAGCGCTAAGCTATAACGATAGTTACAACGAACATATCTACTCTTACGTTAACAACATCAACACCATTGAAGGAGGTACCCACGTATCCGGATTCCGTCGTGCTTTAACGAGAGTGTTTAAGAGTTACGGAGATCGTAACGGCTTGTTTGAAAAGGCAAAAGTAGAAATTGAAGGAGACGACTTCCGTGAAGGTCTCAGTGCAATCATCTCTGTAAAAGTACCCGAGCCTCAGTTCGAAGGTCAAACAAAAACTAAATTAGGTAACAACGAAGTGATGGGCGTGGTGGACAGTACCGTTTCAAAAGTGCTGGAAGCCTACTTGGAAGAAAATCCAAAAGAAGCCAAGAACATTGTTGCCAAAGTAATTTTAGCGGCTCAGGCTCGTGCTGCTGCTCGTAAAGCCCGTGAATTAGTACAACGTAAATCCGTATTGAGTGGCGGC
>JBMSWW010000114.1:0-5498 GCA_049425065.1 Chitinophagaceae bacterium | reverse complement strand
GATGAAGTCCAGCTTTATAAGCAGCACTGGTATCAGGCACCATGTACGCAATAGCTGGCCTTCTAGCTTCCAAAAACCCACGAATATTTTTATTTCGATTTTCCACTAGTTGGCCAATCATATCTTTTTCCAACTTTATGGTAAGTTCTTGTTCATCTCGAAGAACCTGCACTTGTTCCCCCAGCAATAATTTTCTACGCAGTTTCTCAAAATCAGCGACAGGCTCTCCATCAATGGTTAAAATTCGATCTCCGTTGCGAATCCCCATTTTATAGAGAGTGCTATCCACCACATGCACCCCATACTTCATGGAATCAGTAGGAATTTTTTTGTCGCCCCAAATCACCAGAATAAAAGCATAGATAATAAAGGCCACCAAAATATTCATCACAACCCCCCCTACCATAATAATGAGTCGCTGCCAAGCGGGTTTACTTCGAAACTCCCAGGGTTGTGCGGGTTGATTCAGCGCTTCCTTATCCATGCTCTCGTCAATCATGCCGGATATTTTTACATAGCCTCCTAAGGGTAACCAGCCGATCCCGTACTCTGTGTCTCCTTTTTTCTTTTTGAAAAGAGAAAACCAGGGATCAAAAAACAAATAAAATTTTTCTACTCGGCATTTAAACCAACGAGCAGTAATATAATGACCGAACTCATGTAGAATTACTAAAATTGATAAAGAAAGCAAGAGCTGTGCTGCTTGCAAACCCACAGAAGACCAGTTGATTGCCAAAATTATCATAGCTTTTAAAACAAAAAAGAACCTATACGCGAAATAGCAATTCGGCTCTATAAATTAATTTGATCAGCGGCAAAATTACGAGCTGCCGCATCGCTTTCAAAATATTCCTCTAAGGTAGGCGTGTTAATAAAGGGGATTGACTGCATAGTTTTCTCGATAATATCAGTCATCTCCAAAAAATTTATTTTGTTGCGCAAAAATGCAAAAACCGCTATTTCGTTGGCGGCATTCATAACGCAAGCTGTATTTCCTCCTTTCTCCAGCGCCTCCATCGCTAAGGCTAAATTTCTGAAAGTTTTAACATCAGGGTCTTCAAAAGTCAGATTGCGCACAGAGCGGAAATCATAACGAGGAAAATTATTACTGATACGCTGAGGAAAAGCCATGGCGTACTGGATAGGTAGTTTCATATCGGGCAATCCCATTTGCGCTTTAATGCTGCCATCTTCAAACTGCACCATACTATGAATAATACTCTGTGGATGTATTACCACTTGTATTTCAGAGGGACGTAAATTAAAAAGCCATCGAGCCTCTATCATCTCCAATCCTTTATTCATCAGGGTAGCAGAATCAATAGTGATCTTTGCTCCCATACTCCAATTGGGATGCTGTAGTGCATGCTCCTTTTTGACGTTTACGAGGTAATTAGTTTTTCGACCCAAAAAAGGACCACCCGATGCGGTTAAAATAATTTTCTCTATGCGATTTTTGGTTTCTCCTACCAGACATTGGAAAATGGCAGAGTGCTCAGAATCTACTGGAATAATGGGCACGCGATGCTCCAGTGCCGTACGCATGACTATATCTCCGGCAACTACTAAGGTCTCTTTGTTGGCTAATGCGATGGCTTTCCCACTTCGGATGGCACTTAAGGTAGGCTTTAGTCCTGCATAGCCAACAATTGCTGCTAACATCAAATCATAACAATCCATCGCGGCCACTTCTTCCAGCGCCTTCTCGCCTGCAAATACCTTTATAGAAGTTCGCTGCAGCGCTTCCTTGACCAAGGGATATTTTTTTTCATCTCCAATCACTACCACATTGGGAGTGAATGCCAAGGCTTGCTCTATAAGTAATTTTTCATTACTCTGGGCCGTAAGAATTTCTGCACTAAACAAGTCTGGATGTGCAGCAATAACTTCTAAAGCCTGTGTCCCGATAGAGCCCGTTGATCCAAACAACGCAATTCTTTTCACTGACGAAACCAAACTCATATCTATCAAAATTATTTTTGGGTGAATAAAACTAATACGCTAGCAATTTTACGATCATTGCTCAATCTGGGCACTTTATTTTGACCTCCCAGTTTTCCAATAGAACGCATGTATTCAATAAAGCCTCCTTTTTGTACCACACTAACTTGTAACGGTTGTAAAATATTACCATCAATCAGATCCTTATAATAAACATTCTTAGAGCACATGTGCTCATCCAATTTTTTAGCAAAAGCATTCAAATTGGTCGGGTAGTTATCAAACTCAATAAACCATTCGTGAAATGATTTTGAAGCATCCTGACTCACCATTGGTGCCACGGTAAACTCACGAATATTAACTCCAAATTCCAACGCTGCCTTATTTAAACTAAACTCTACCTCCTCTCCTATAACGTGTTCACCAAAAGCAGAAATATAGTGTTTAGTTCTTCCTGTTACCACAATACGGTAAGGGTTCAGCGACACAAATCGGACCATATCGCCGATCTCATAGCCCCAGAGTCCCGCGTTACTATTTATAACTAATGAATAATTTTCGCCTGTATTCACCTCTGCTAATGATAAACGAGTGGGATTAGGCTTCCCTAATTGATCGGCCGGTATAAACTCAAAGAAGATCCCGCTATTAGTATTTAGTAATAGTCCTTCTGAAATGGGTTTATCCTGAAAGGCAAAAAAACCCTCACTGGCTGGGAACAGTTCAAGGGTGTCTACCGGCCTTCCAATACTTTCGATCAGTTTGGCTCGGTAAGGCTCAAAGTTGACCCCTCCTTGCACCATCACACTAAAATTGGGGAATAGCTCGCCCACTGATTTACCACTTCGATGTATCAACTCATCAAAATACATCTGCATCCATGGGGGAATGCCGCTGATAAGTGTCATATTTTCATGAAGGGTCTCCTCCACAATCTTGCCCAGCTTGGCTTCCCAATCCTCTATGCAATTAGTTTCATAACTGGGTAGTTGATTGGAACGTAAATATCCTGGAACGTGGTGGTTCACAATTCCACTAAGACGGCCTGTAGGTATTCCACCCACACGTTCCAATTCAGGCGAACCGGATAAAAAAATCATTTTTCCGTCCGCAAAGCGAGCATTTCCGGACTCTGCCATATAGCAAAGCAGCGCATTACGGGCTGTATTTATATGATTAGGGATGGAGTCTTTGGTAATCGGAATATACTTTACCCCGCTGGTAGTCCCCGAAGTTTTGGCCAAATAAATAGGTTTTCCCTTCCATAAAACATTCTGTTTCCCTTCTTTAATTTTTTCGATCCAGGGCTTGATCCCCTCATAATCCTGAATAGAGACGCAGCTTTTAAATCCTTGATAATCATTTACTTCAGACATTTTTAGTGCCCGTCCAAATTCAGTTTTTCGCCCTACTTGAAGCAAGTGATCAAAGATCCGTTTTTGATCAGCTATGGCAGTATGCATCTCCCTTTGGATTACTCTATGGATAAAAGAGGCAAACGGCTTTGCAAAAAAAGACTTGATTTTCATGAGTTAAGAGGCAAAACAAGGCACGCGGCCCATTTAGCACGTCTACAAATATAGTCTAAGCAGTTTCAATCTCTTTGGAGAAAAACTAAGGAATCTATGGTTTTTCCGTTGGTAATTTCGAGGGGATTCCCTACCTTTGCCGTCCTAATTTTTATCGTATGATAGCCATTGTAAAAGTAGCCGGCCAGCAGTTCAAGGTTGAAAAGGACCAAACCCTTTTTGTTCCCCGTGTGGATGGAAGCGCCGGCGATAAGCTGGACTTAGAAGTATTATTGGTTGATGCTAATGGAAAGCTTTCTATGGGTGCTAGTATTGACGCTAAAGTGCAAGCTGAAATTGTTGACCAAGTTAAAGGTGATACTGTTATCGCTTACAAACAAAAAAGAAGAAAAGGATTTCACAAAAAGAAAGGACATCGCACTGCCTACACTAAAATCAAAGTGGTAAGCATCGCTTAATTGAAATTCCATCCTACAACTATTTAAAACAATTCATCATGGCACATAAGAAAGGTGAAGGAAGTGTAAAGAATAACCGCGATTCACAAAGCAAAAGACTGGGTGTAAAAATTTACGGCGGTCAGCCCGCTATCGCTGGTAATATCATTGTTCGTCAACGTGGTACTGTTTATCATCCTGGTAAAAATGTAGGAGTAGGTAAAGACTACACAATTTTTGCTATGACAGATGGTGTTGTTGAATTCCGTAAAGGAAGAAACAATCGCACCTTTGTATCTGTTACTCCGGCAGAAGCATAAGTAATTGGCAGTGTAAAAAAAAGTAGAAAAAATTTGGGTGGTAATAAAATAACGTTATTTTTACTATCGATAACCCATTTTATTAACACCATTAAATTCAAAAAAAATGGCTACTAAGAAAAAAGCTGCTAAAAAAGCTGCTCCTAAAAAGAAGGCTGCTCCTAAAAGGAAAGCTGCCCCTAAGAAAAAAGCTGCTAAGAAAAAAGCTGCCCCTAAAAAGAAGGCTGCTAAGAAAAAAGCTGCTAAGAAGAAAAAATAATTTCTTCTTACAACTTATAGAAAGTCCTCCGATTTCGGGGGACTTTCTCTTTTATATCCTATCCAATCTTAACTTGCTTTAATGGATAATAGTGCGATAGCCGACCAACTGGAATTATATGCTAAGCTTCTCGATATTCATGGCGAGGATGCTTTTCGGGCAAAATCGTTTGGTGCGGCCGCCTTCACAATTGATAAATTACCCTACCCCCTGTTAGGAGTTGACCCCAAAAAATGGCAACAAATCAGGGGTATTGGACCTGGTGTTGTCAACGCGGTTGCTGAAATACTCGACAACAACGGCCAATGGAAGGCCCTGGAAACTTTGCTGCAACAAACCCCAGAAGGAGTAGTATCCATGCTACAGATAAAAGGAATTGGCCCCAAAAAGATCCATGTGATATGGAAAGAAATGGGCATTGAATCCATTGGAGAGCTGCTTTATGCCTGCCAGGAAAATCGACTTACTCTATACAAGGGGTTCGGAGAAAAAACCCAAAAAGCCGCAGAAGAAGCTATTCGGTTTTTACTCCAGCACCAGGGACATTTTTTATACGCAGAGATTGAAGCACTAGTCCCTTCCATACAAACCTATCTGCAGACTTTGTTTGGCAAAGAAAAGGTAGCTATTACTGGTCTATACAGAAGACAATGCCCCACTCTAGATGAGTTAGCTTTTGTAATAGCGGAGGAAATGGCGCAGATAAAACCCAAATTTATTACGGTGCAGCCTCCTGAGCTCTTGGAAGAAACCCATGACTCTTTACTATACCAATTGAAGAATGGCCTTAGACTCAGAATTTTTTCAGCCCCAGAAAACTTTATCAAAAAACTATTTAGTTCAAGCGGAAGCGATGCGTTTTGCAAAGAATTTGAAAAACTACCCTTGAAACAGTCATGGGTCAGTGAAAAGCGAGGTACACAGATTTGTACAGAGATCGACTTGTTTCTACAAAAGGGGCTACACTATATACCTCCTTGCCGACGTGAAAAACCTAGCATACTACAAAAAG
>JBMSWW010000113.1:0-5501 GCA_049425065.1 Chitinophagaceae bacterium | reverse complement strand
ATTACGCAATTCACTATAAGGATAATCCAAAGGATTCAGCCAGTATAGAGGTTGAACAGCGTTTTTACCTAAGTTGATATTCAACCCAACAGACATGTAATTATAGGCATCAAATTCACGAGTTTGTGCAGCGTCTCCGTATGGAAAGGCTTGCCAACGCTGACCATCCAATAAATCGTCGCGAGTAACAGCCCACCGATCTTCAATCGCTAAGTTGATACGATCATTTAATTTGAAGGCAATACCCAGACCAAAAGTACCTAATGGTCTGAAGGTAGACCCACTAGTTTTAGCACTGCTGTTAGCTTCAGCAGGGGTTTCAAATGTACCGTCAAGAACATTATTTCTTAAGTTCTTTATAAAATCTTTTCTATCGGCGTAAGCAGGATCAACTAATGTATTGAAGTTATACTTAGTATCTCCATTTAAGGCATCCACTTTTGTTTCGTAAATAGCAGCACCAACACCTGCAATAGCATACAGATTCAAGTTAGTCTTGGATCTGTGAAATTGGATATTATTAATTGTGAATAATGCCTGTAAAGTAGCTTCCTGAACTTTTGTCTTGTAGTTATAAAACACTTTGTCAAAAGTAGAAGTTGGCAAACCAGTTGTTGAAGAGACAACAGTTTGCACATTATTAGTGCCCACTACGGTTTGAGGTGCCGAATAGCGCTGTGCAGGGCTAGCTATATTAGCTCCCCAGGCAGGATTTTTAGCATAGTTGTAATATCCACGATATTCAAAACCCTTGCCTACACCGTACATGTACTCTCCACGAAGAGAAAGGGCGTAGCCTAGAGATTTTCTAACATGAAAACCAAACCCTGGTGATAAAAACACCGAAGGCATATCTCCATTAATTTGGAAAAGACCTCCTTTTACACCAACTTCCCATTGACTACGGGGTTTTGCAGGATAGTTGTAAGATCCGTTAAGGAATTCGGTATGTTGGGGCATTCTTTTGGAAGGAATCAATGAAGAATCCTTCAAATCATAAGAATTACCCACATTTTGCGAAAATCCATAGGAAGTTGATAGGCTGAAAAGCACCACCAACAGGTATGCACTTCTTCTCATAATGAGCGGTTAAAGTTTGATAAAATTATTAACAAAAGTAGCCAGGAAATGTGAACATTCAAAATTTTTATTATTTTATGGTTTCTCATTTCGCACTACTTTTCAACAACTTAACAGATTTTTAGGAGTTAAAGCCCCACCGTTTAATTCCTTTTTTTAGGTGTAATTTCACCGCCCGATACATGAAGCTTCCAACCCATCTCTTAGAAGACGAGCTACAACTCTTTGAATCCAAGTTCAAAGAGGCAGTCAGAAGCCAAGCGCCATTGCTTGACAGGATCATGCGTTACGTAGTTAAACGGAAGGGTAAACAGTTGCGCCCAATGTTTGTTTTATTATCCGCAAAACTTTGCGGCCCCGTAAATG
This sequence comes from Chitinophagaceae bacterium, assembly GCA_049425065.1. Lineage (GTDB taxonomy): Bacteria > Bacteroidota > Bacteroidia > Chitinophagales > Chitinophagaceae > JJ008. The sequence continues at coordinate 4,055 of JBMSWW010000113.1, read as the reverse complement.
AGTCGGCTTACAGAGCTGCCTCATTGGTGGAGATATTGCATACAGCCACCCTAGTGCATGATGATGTGGTAGACGACTCCATGGAAAGAAGGGGCTTTTTCTCGACTTATGCTTTATGGAAAGCTAAAGCCAGCGTTTTGATTGGCGACTATCTACTTGCCAAAGGTTTATTACTCACGTTAGATAACCAAGACTATCAGATTTTGCATATTCTCTCTGATGCTGTTAAAAAAATCAGCGAGGGCGAGTTATTGCAATTGGAAAAAGCTCGCAACCTGAACCTGGAAGAATCCATTTATTACGAAATTATACGAAGCAAGACCGCCTCGCTACTGGCCTCTGCATGCTCTGCCGGGGCCTGGGCTACTAGCCAAAATGAAGAACACACAGAAACAATGCGCCAATTTGGAGAACTCACTGGGATGGCTTTTCAAATCAAAGATGATTTATTTGACTACTCCAGTGAGGATGTTGGGAAACCCACCGGCAATGATATTAAAGAAAAAAAACTAACCCTACCGCTCATTTACACGTTAAATAACACAGACCGGGCTACCAAAAAGAAGATTATTTATATTGTCAAGAACAACAGTCAAGATAAAAAACAAATAGCTTGGGTTATAGAGCAAGTAACCAAAGCTGGTGGCATAGATTATGCTACTCAAAAAATGAATGAATTTAAAAGCAACGCCATACAGGTGTTGCATAAATTCCCAGAGAGTCCTTTGCGGCAGGGGCTGGAGGATATGGTATTATTTGTGACAGACAGAAAATATTGATCATTGGAAAAGCGATGGACCTCGGCAGTAGCCGATCAACATAAGATTGCAAAACTTCGGGAATCCCTAAAAGTACATCCCGTGCTTTGCTCCTTGCTCATAAAACGAGGGATCGAAAGTTTTGAAGAGGCTCGTTCTTTTTTTAGACCTCGCTTAGAGGATCTTCATAGTCCTTGGTTAATGAAGGATATGGACAAAGCTGTAGCCCGTATTCAAAAAGCCATGGATCAACAAGAAAAGATTTTGATCTATGGCGATTACGATGTAGACGGTACTACCTCTGTATCGAGTCTCTATCTTTTCCTACATAAATTGCACGAACCGCTTGATTACTATATTCCACATCGCTATAAAGAAGGATATGGTGTAAGCAAAGCGGGCATTGACTTTGCAAAAGAAAATGGATTCACACTGATTATCTCCCTTGACTGTGGCATTAAATCGGTAGAGTTGGTAGCTTATGCTAAATCATTAGGTATTGATTTTATTATCTGCGACCACCACCTTCCAGATGAAGAAGTTCCAGAAGCGGTGGCCATTTTAAATGCCAAACAGAAAGACTGCCAATACCCTTATAAAGAACTTTGCGGATGCGGAGTGGGATTCAAACTCATGTGTGCACTACAAGAAAAATTATCGCTTCCCGGCGAACCCGCTTTTCAATATCTAGATCTTTTAGCCACGGCAATAGCTGCAGATATCGTTCCGATGACTGGAGAGAATCGCATTTTGGCTTTTCATGGTCTGCTTAGAGCCAATCAAAAACCGAATCATGGAATTGCAGCCCTTTGTCAATTAAGCGGCGCCAAGCTCCCTTTAGATATTAGTAAGTTGGTATTCATGATTGCGCCCAGAGTGAATGCAGCAGGCCGGATGGATGATGCAGAAAAAGCGATTCAACTTTTTATTGCCGCTACCCTAACCCAAGCACTTGAATATGCAGCACAATTACAAAGTGATAATAGCGACCGGAGGGAAGCAGACAAATCAATCACGCGTGAAGCTCTTGAATTGATTGCGTCTAATGAAGAATTAAAGAACAGAAAAACTACAGTTCTCTATCAACCGCATTGGCACAAAGGCGTAGTAGGCATTGTAGCCTCTCGACTAACAGAACATTATTTTCGCCCCACCATTGTATTGACACAATCAGGCAACGACTTAGCAGCCGGAAGTGCCAGAAGTGTTCCCGGATTTAATTTATATGAAGCCATTCATGCTTGCCGAGAACATTTGATTGGCTATGGAGGACATTTTGCGGCCGCAGGAATGACCTTGTCGATTGAACAAGTAGAAGCCTTTCGTGATAAGTTTGAAAAAGTAGTGAGTGAATCCATTTTACCCCATCAGCTCATTCCAGAAATTAGTATCGATCAAGAAATCTGCATCGGAGATATCACTAATAACTTCTACTCTATTCTTTGCCAGATGGAACCCTTTGGTCCGGAAAATCTACGTCCAGTTTTTATGATACGAAATGTAAAAGACACAGGATATTCAAAGATTGTTAAAGAAGAACATATTCGCTTTTCGGTAACAGACGGACAATCTACCATCAATGGAATAGGATTTGGATTGGCCTCTAAGTTCCCGTTATTACAACTCCACAAATCCATAGACATTGCCTGTACGCTGGATGAAAATGAATTCAATAATCATCGCTCCTTGCAACTACGCGTAATAGATATCAGAGCTGCAGCTCCCCTAGCATAAAAAATCCCGGTGCTGTTGGCAACCGGGATTCTTGTTAAAAATGAACTTTTCTTATTGTACCAATAAGTTTACAATTTCAAATTTCTGATCTTGATTAGCCAGCACTACGCGGTATATACCAAAAGGTATGGAAGCAGGCAAGGTTATACTCTGGTTAATGTAATTGCTCTGCACATTGAATTGTTGCTGGAATACCAACTGGCCATTCTGGTTAAAGAACTGAGCGGTATAGTTACCAGGGGTCAATGAGGCTTTAGTAATCTTGATTTCACCTCCACGCAGTACAGGACTTGGGAATACACTGAACTTATTGCTAAGGCTACCTACAGTGAATGATTGCTGAGCTCCATAGCTAACAGCCCCATTGGTGGTTACATAACCTTTGTAGTAATAAGTAGCGCCTGGCACTAATCCTGTAGCAGTTACTGAAAAGCTACCGGAGGCTGCACCTGTACCCACTATGCGTGTTCCGGTTCCCTCAGTGAATCCATTGATTGAGCTAAACTCAATTCCATATCCAGTGACTGGTGAACAGCCTGTGTTGGAATAAGTAGCAGATAAGATAGCCTGTGTAGTAGTTATTCCAGAAGCAGTACCAGTAATAATAGAAGCCGGCGTGTTAACACCTGTGCCACTAGCCGGTACACCTGTTGTAGTAGCCCCTCCCCCATTTACTGGAATATTTCCTGAATAAGACTGTGTTGCAGTAGGAACAAAGCGTACAAAAACAGTAATTGTTTGCGTCCCACCAGTTTGCAAAATTCCAATTACATCACTATAAGATCCAGTTGCAGTTTGGCTGAATGTAAATCCATTCAGTGGACCCACATTTATTAATGCATTAGTTAAGTTAACTCCTGTAATGGTAAAACTGTTAGGCCCTGCAAATGCTCCAACACAAGTGTTGCTAAAAGCAGCGAGTGTTGAAAGAGACAGTGAAGGAGGTGGAGGCGCAGCCGTAGTGAATGACTGCTGTGCTCCGTAAGCAGTACCGCCGCTATTGGTAGCAAAGGCCTTATAGTAGTAAGTAGTAGAAGCAGTGAGTCCGTTTAAGGAAGCACTAAAGTTACCAGATGCCAAATTAGAAGCCGCCACGCGCGTACCAGATCCATTCGCAAAACCATTCGTAGTGCTATACTCAATTCCATAAGCTGTAACTGCACTGCAACCATTGCCGCTGATTGATCCAGCGAGTGTGGCAGTAGAGCCCGTAATAGATGAGCTACTGCCTGTAGCCACAGTGGCTATAGTGTTAACACCAGCCCCGGAAGCCGCTACATTCACTGCAGCAGAAACCCCGCCACCGGTGATAGCAATATTTCCTCCGTAAGACTGAACGGCTGTAGGAGTAAATTTCACAAACACTTGTTGAGAGAAAGATCCACCTGATTGAGTTATACTCAAGGAAGAAGTATACGTTCCTCCACTAGTCAATGAGTAAGTATACCCTGCTAAAGCAGCTACTTGAACATTGGCTGTGGACAGGTTGGTGCCCGTAATAGTGAAAGAATTCGCACCACTGACAGTATTAACACAAACATTACCAAAGGCCGTCAATGTTGT
>JBMSWW010000112.1:0-5525 GCA_049425065.1 Chitinophagaceae bacterium | reverse complement strand
AGGTTAACCTCGTAGAAGGAGGTCAGATTAGCCCACTCGGGTGTTACAAAAGGACCGTTCATAGTTAATTTTTTGTCTTTTTCCGATGGATCATTACGGGGCATCAACTTGCAAGAGATTACACCGGCCAGCAAGGCCATTGAAAGCCAGAAAGATCGCATATAAAATATTTGTGGAAAGATACAAAATATGCAGGCCCGTATCTTTGCCCCATGAAAAGCTTTGATGTTCCCTTCATCTACCGAAGTCCGTTGATCAGTGCCATCAAGAAGAGTAGAAAAGAGGCCGATAAGATGAAAAAAGACTTCAGTCCCACCATGCTTGATTTTGGAGGACTTCAAATTGCCTTGGCTCGACATTTTGGATTTTGCTATGGAGTAGAAAATGCTATTGACATAGCCTTCAGAACCATTGAGGAACATCCCCATAAACGCATCTTTCTACTGAGCGAGATGATTCATAATCCACAAGTGAATGTAGACCTGCAATCCCGCGGTATTCGTTTTTTACAAAACACAAAAGGTGAGCAACTAATTCCCTTCAATGAATTAAACGCCGATGATATCGTCTTGATTCCTGCATTTGGCACTACACTGGAAATTGAAGAAAAACTAACTACTCTAGGGATTCAAACGGAGAGGTATAATACCACTTGCCCATTTGTAGAAAAAGTTTGGAATCGCAGTCAGGCTATTGCAAAAAAGAATTTTACGGTAATCATTCATGGAAAACCCGGACATGAGGAAACAAGAGCTACCTTTTCACATGCCGCCGCCAACGGACCTGCGCTGGTGATTGAAGATATGAAGGCAGCTGAAAAACTAGCGGAAATCATCAATGGAGAAAAAAGTATTGATGATTTTTACAGCCTATTTAACCAACAATATTCAGCAGGATTTAATGCTGAAAAAGACTTACAACGAATCGGCGTAGTGAATCAGACTACAATGCTGGCAAGTGATACGCAGGCCATTGCAGACCTCTTGAAAAAAACGGTTATCGCGCGATTTGGCAATGAAGAACAAGTAGCCGACACACGAGACACCCTATGTTATGCTACCAATGATAACCAAACTGCGGTAAAGGGTTTATTGGAGACGAAAGCAGATTTAGCCATTGTGGTGGGCGGTTATAATTCTTCCAATACTTCTCACCTGGTAGAACTTTGTGAGGAAAAATTACCTACCTATTTCATTAGCGGAGCCGATAAAATAATAGACATAAATACAATCTCTCATTTTGACTTACACCACCAGCAAGAAAAAACCACTCATGGATTTCTCACTTCTAAAGACAAAGAGCCACGCATATTGGTCACCAGTGGAGCCTCATGCCCTGACGCCTTGGTGGAAGGCGTACTGGAAAGACTTTGTGAACTAATACCTACAACTAAAAAAACAGCAGACCTGCTGGCCAATTATCAGCGATAGAGCTGCGTATAATATTCGTCAGCCATACGATTGCTGTCAAAAGCAAAACGAACATCCTGCATCCCATTTTTCATTACTTGTCTCCAAGTAGGATAATTGTCGTAGTACAAAGGAAGTATTTGATTTTCCAGAATATCGTATAAAGCATCCAAATCATACTGATCCTGTTCATGTACGGCCATGGATTCATAATCGGCCATAGGCACTACAAATCCATTATGACCATGGTTGATGAATTCAGGAATCCATCCGTCATCCGTAGAAAAGTTGATGGCACCATTCATAGAAGCCGTCATTCCACTCGTGCCAGAAGCTTCACGTGGTACCCTTGGATTATTCAACCAGCAATCGGCCGCTTGCTTCATTCTTTTTGATAAGGTTAATTCATAACCCACCATAACAGCCATGTTACGATAGCGCTTGCTCAAATGAACTAATTGATTGAATTCACTAATTGCAGGATGGTCCATGGGATAAGGCTTCCCTGCCCAAATAATTTGTACTGGATATTTTGAATTGGACAACAACCGTTCAAAACGTTCTTCATCAGTTGTAAGTAGTCCGGCACGCTTATACCCAGCAAAACGACGAGCCCATACAATGGTAAAAATATCTGGATTGAATAGTTTACCCGTCTGGTCTGCTACAATTTCAAAGGCTCTTTTCTTCAAGTATTTTTTTCGATCATCAATTCCATAATCATCGCCCGCTTCACTGAATCGATACAATTGTTTATCGGCCCAGTATTTCCAATTCTGAGCATTTGTAATGGAGATGATAGGACAAATTCCTTCATATTTCCCCCACATTTTTCGGGACACCTCGCCATGTAATCGTGATACTCCATTAGAAATTTTAGCAAAACGTAATGCCGCCAGAGAATGATTGAACTGATCGCTTGATTCAGCGTATAAGTCTTTTACCTCCTCTACCGTTAGTCCACAGAAATAACTCATTTTATGGCAGAGATAGATATCATGTTTTTCATTACCCGCCTCTTCAGGAGTGTGCGTGGTGAAAACAAGTCTTTTTTTAACCTCTGCAAGATTGCGCCCAAATTTTTGGTAGAGATAAAAAGCAGAAGATATCCCGTGCGCCTCATTCAGGTGATATAGCTCGGGCTGAAAGCCTAATAAGTCTATCAGTTTAGCTCCTCCTACTCCTAATAAAATGAATTGCGCCACTTTGGTAGCTACATTCGCGTCATATAAACGATGCGTGATTGTTTGAGACACGTAATCGTTCTCCGGAAGATCTGTGGATAATAAAAAGAGAGGCGCTGTCTTGAACGTTTCAGGATGGAGATAAAGCGCCTTTACCCATACCGGATGTTCGTGAATAGTTACTTGAAATTTTATACCGGTATCCTGTAAGAAGCTATACTCTTTTTCGTTCCAAGTTACTTCCAGCGTTTGATCTTGATTTCTTGCCTGATCATAGTAACCGTATTTCCACAGAATACCAACTCCAATCATATTCTGCTGCAACTCATAGGCGCTACGCAAATGGGAACCTGCCAAAAAACCTAATCCTCCACTATAAATTTTAAGGGGTTGATGGATGGCAAATTCCATGGAGAAATAGGCTACTTTCTTGCTGTATTGCTCCTGGATACTATAGGGGACGGAAAAGGGCGCAAAACTCATAATGTGTCTTTTTTACACGAAGCCGCAATTTACTGCTTCTTTTTTACTCGAAGACTTTTTTTACGGGCAAAAGATCCATCGAACAAACAGTCCATTCCCCTCCGTGATCCGCAATTAGACTCTTTGAGGTTGACTGACTTATTATTGAAATGGAATTGCAGTATACAGGGGTCACCTGCCTGCCGATACTCAGCTTTAGTGGATGATTTCCAAAAAGCTTCTCCTTTCAACTCCCCAATACAAGTCCCGTTTTTCTTTTCAAAATGAACAAAAAAAGTAAAGCGATCTTTTTTTCGTCCATCTCGAATAGACACTAAGTTCATTTTTCCGGAACCATAATCTGCTGAATATCGATGAGTGGCAGTTAGTGTATCGATGGGGTTTATCAACTCTTCTACTTTGTCTTCCAAGGCATCTGTCATGATCAACATAAAATTCTGAGCGGCTTCATTGAAAACAAATACCTTCTTTCCTTCACTAACGGATCCATCTTTATTTTTTCGTTGAAGCAAAACACTGAGGAGTAATTTTCTGTCGAAAACCAATGACTGCGAAATTACTTTTGATGCAGAGGGCTCCAGCACAGGCATTGCGGCCACAAATTCATATTGTTTATTGAACACCAGTAATAGCACAAACTTTTTAGTTTTCGTTTGTACCCTGACAAACACATAGGTTTCTAACTTGGGTACCTCGATTTTTCCTATTGCATGAAAAATAGGTTTTGCCGATTTGCCTATACCTTTTTCCCAAACAGAATCCGGAATTAAAGCCCTTAGCACCGCATAACTGATGCGTAAAGAATCTGATTGTTTTTTGAGCAGGACTGTATCTGCTAGCGTATAAGGCTGTTGCAGCGATTGAAAAAAGTTGACGAATGCTGGAGCAGAAACTAGCTGGTCTCCAGCAAGAGAAACCACTTTTTTTTCTTGGCAGGAAAAGAAAAAAAGACTGCAACTATACAGTATCAGCAGAATGTGATTTTTCATCTGTTTCGAATATACCTTATTCCACTATACCTAAAGAAGAATACGCATTTGTATTTTGCGTAAATTTGAAATACCCAAATAACTTAGTATGCATGCCTTACAAGCCTTTGTTGAACAAATAGGCCCTATATGGGCTGCACTAATTGCAACAATCTTTACCTGGTTGCTGACAGCCCTAGGGGCCTCTCTCGTATTCTTTTTCAAAACGATGGATCGTTCTCTGCTGGATCCCATGCTGGGTTTTACCGGGGGCGTAATGGTGGCGGCAAGCTTTTGGTCTTTGCTGAATCCTGCCATTGAAATGTCCGAGACTTTGTATCCATCCATGTCCTGGATGCCTGCCGCTATTGGATTTTTGGGAGGTGCAATGTTTATTTTCTTACTGGATCGTGTAATGCCTCACCTGCATTTGAATTTTGGGATTGAAGAAACGGAAGGAGTAAAAACTAAATTGCATAAAACCACATTGCTCATACTGGCCATTACACTTCACAATATTCCAGAAGGGCTGGCCGTAGGGGTGTTATTCGGAGCCGCTTCTTTGGGTATGGAAAATACGTCTATCATTGGAGCTATCACACTCGCTATTGGTATTGGAATTCAAAACTTCCCAGAAGGAATTGCCGTATCCATGCCCTTACGACGCAATGGCGTAAGCCGTCTGAAAAGTTTCTGGTATGGACAATTGTCTGCCATTGTAGAACCTATTGCCGGGGTGGCCGGTGCGCTCGCTGTCGTATATGTTCAACCCATATTACCATTTGCCTTAGCCTTTGCAGCAGGCGCCATGATTTTTGTGGTGGTAGAAGAAGTGATTCCGGAAACACAACGAGATCGCTACACCGATCGCTCTGTACTTGCCTTTATAGGAGGATTTCTGGTGATGATGATTCTTGACGTTTCATTGGGGTAAGAATTGTAATTTTGTTTCGGCCCATTGGCCATTTTTCATTTTAAAATCACCCCGCATGTCTCAAAAGATTAAAGTGGCCAATCCTGTAGTAGAGCTAGATGGCGATGAAATGACCCGCATTATTTGGAAGTTTATCAAAGACAAATTAATACTCCCTTACCTAGAGTTAGATATAAAATACTTTGATCTTGGCATTGAGTACAGAGATAAAACAGACGATCAGGTAACCATTGATGCCGCCAACGCTATTAAACAATATGGAGTAGGTATTAAATGTGCCACTATCACTCCCGATGAAGCAAGAGTGAAAGAGTTCTCTTTGAAACAAATGTGGAAGAGCCCCAATGGAACTATTCGTAACATTTTGGATGGTACTGTATTCAGAGAGCCGATTGTGATCAGTAACGTTCCTCGTTTGGTGACTAACTGGACAGCTCCGATCATTGTAGGACGTCATGCCTTTGGAGATCAATACCGCGCTACCGATACTGTCATTAAAGGAAAGGGTAAACTCACATATAAAAATGGCGAAGTGTATGAAGGCGAT
>JBMSWW010000111.1:0-5534 GCA_049425065.1 Chitinophagaceae bacterium | reverse complement strand
TTTTATTTTCTCTCCCGAAATCAAGATCAGCAACGGGGTCAGAAACATTCATGCACGGGATGAAAACCTTCGCTTTTCCAATGTATTTGATAAAATTCAAAGCCGGATGATCTCCTTCACCATCCACTTGGAAGGATAGTACGTCTCCTTTGATTAATTTGCAGCTAACAAAATCCAAGTATATGGCTGCTATCGTGATAAGAAATATTCAACTTGTTAATGAAGGATCTGTTCAAACGGCAGATGTCGTGCTGAAGGACGGACGTATAGATAAAATAGCGCCTCAAATCGACACCCATAGTGTCCGTGTTACAGAGATTAATGGAACTGGCAAGCATTTATTGCCCGGCTGTATAGACGATCAAGTGCATTTCAGAGAACCCGGTCTTACCCACAAAGCCTGTATTGCAACAGAAGCAAAAGCAGCCATTGCAGGAGGGGTTACCAGTTTTATGGAAATGCCCAACACCATCCCCAATGCTTTGACGCATGAATTGCTGGAAGAAAAATACCAAATTGCGGCTAAAACATCACTAGCCAACTATTCATTCTACATGGGTACTTCCAACAATAACACCGAAGAGGTACTTCGCACCAATGAAAGAAAAAAGGACATTTGCGGCATCAAAATATTTATGGGGAGTAGCACGGGCAATATGCTGGTGGATAATCCCAACACGCTAGACCGAGTTTTCAAAGAATCCGAACTGTTGATCGCTACACATTGTGAAGATGAAACCATCATACAAGAAAATTTAGCCAAAAGAAAAGAATCCACTAAACCACTAGAAGCCGCAGATCATCCCCTAATACGCAACACAGATGCCTGCTATGCCTCTTCGCTTTATGCAATTCAAATTGCCAGACAATATGATACCCGACTGCACATCCTCCATATTTCAACTGCTAAAGAATTAGAACTTTTCTCCAACTTGGTACCGCTTCAACAAAAAAGAATCACCTCGGAGGTTTGCGTCCACCATCTTCATTTTACTGCAGACGATTATGCGAGGTTAGGGAATCAAATCAAATGTAATCCTGCTATCAAATCTTCAGACAATAAAGAAGCCCTTTGGAAAGCTTTATTAGATGACCGCTTAGACGTAATCGCCACTGACCATGCACCCCATACTTGGGAAGAAAAAAACGAGCCCTATGAAAAAGTACATGCAGGGCTTCCTTTAGTGCAACACCCTCTTTTGTTAATGCTTCACTATCATAAACTAGGCAAGATATCCTTAGAAACCATTGTAAGAAAAATGAGTCATGCCGTTGCCGATTGTTTTCAAATAAAAGAAAGAGGATACATCAGAGAGGGATATTTTGCAGACTTGGTGATGGTGGATTTACAGCAATCCACTACCGTTAACAAAGAAAATCTCTACTACCGATGTGGGTGGAGTCCCTTGGAAGGCATGAGTTTCCCTGCTCGTATCGAAAAAACATTTGTAAATGGTCGGGAAGTTTATGGAAATAGGGGCTTTGATGAATCTGTTAGGGGAATGCGAATGAAATTCGATCGATAAAACCTCATGCGAACAGACGCCACCACCTTACAAGACATTTCAGTTTTTCAGCCCGATGAAAATGACTCCTTATTTCATCGTTTAGATTTTACAATTACACATGGTGGCCGTGAGGAGTTAAGACGCCTTTTTAAACAACCCCATTCCTCAATTGAAGCGATTATTGAAACTCAAACACTCTTAAAATCGCTCGCCACACAATTGGAAAAATGGCCAAAGGAGATCACTAACGGAACTTTATTAGTCACTGAAAAGTTTCTGGATTATCCGCTAGACCCCATCGATCCACAGCGCTTTAGCCTCAATAACATTTTTTATCGCTGGCTACATTCAGGAGACTATGCTATGCTACGTTTCTCTATGAACCATTTAGCAGATCTCTGCAGAGGACTCTTGCATATTCACCAACTGGCTAATCCCCTACAAGAAAATAAAGGTCTTCAGCAATTACATCGCCGATTGCATTACTTGCTGGACAAACAACCCATTCGAGAGCTTGCCAAAAGAGAAAAAAAGAAAAAATTTAGCGAGGGCGAACTCCTCTGCTTTGGAAGGGAACTAAGGGGGCCGCATAAAAATGACTTGCTGGAACTGATCCAGATCTACTACCGATTTGATGCCTGGTATTCGATGGCTAAAGCTATGTCCAATTTTCACCTTCAATTACCAGAATTCATTGAATCTGCCTCCCCCTTGCTGGACGCAAAAGGGCTATATCATCTTATGGTTCCCTATCCAGTATCTTACAATGCAAGGCTGAATGAGCAAGAGCATTTTATGTTTTTAACAGGGGCCAATATGGCGGGTAAAAGTACCTTAATCAAAGCCATTGGCGCTGCCGTATATCTGGCACATTTGGGCATGGGAGTACCTGCCCTCACGATGCGATTAAGTCTTTTTGATGGCATTATCAGCAATGGGCAGGTAGCCGATAATATTGCCCGTGGAGAAAGTTATTTCTTCAATGAAGTTCAACGAATACGACACACCATTGAGACTATTTTAGATCAGAAAAAGTGGCTGGTGCTCATGGATGAAATTTTCAAAGGAACGAATGTGCAGGATGCCATGAAGTGCTCTACCACGGTGATTGAAGGACTCTTGAAACAGAGAAATTCCTTATTCATACTCTCAACTCACCTTTATGAGATGGCCGATTCCCTGAAAGAAAAAAAAGGAATCTCCTTCCGTTATTTTGAAACAGCCATCCAGCAAGGAGAATTAAAATTCAGCTACCAGCTAAAAGAAGGGGTAAGCAATGATAGGATTGGATACTTGATCCTTACCCGCGAAAAAGTGGTGGAGTTGCTAGAAAAATACTGAACGCTTTCTTTTTTTTAACTAGCAAAATATTGGCAAAACTTTCTTTGTTCAGATAGATTTTAGTATGCTGATCACTGTACATGGGAGTGCCTTGCAAGGTATTCATGCAGTTCCGGTTACTATTGAAGTAAACTGGATGTTAACCGGAAAATCTTCTTCTATAGTAGGACTGCCGGATAGCGCGGTGAGAGAAAGTGTAGAGCGAATTGAAAGCGCCTACAAAACAAATGGATATCGCTTTCCTCGTACCAAACTCCTGATCAATATGGCGCCTGCCGACCAACGCAAAAGTGGAACTGCATTTGATCTTCCCATTGCATTGGGTATACTCGGAGCTTCCGGGCAATTGACCCAACCTGAAGAACTAAACCACTATGTAATTATGGGGGAACTGTCATTGGATGGCAGCATTCGCCCAATAAAAGGAGCTTTACCCTTCGCCTACCGGGCCAAGCAAGATCATTTCAGAGGAATTATTTTACCCTATGAAAATTTAGAAGAAGCCTCACTAATAGAAGGCTTTAATGTTTGGGGAGCCAAACATCTCAACGAGCTAGTTAATTTTTTTTCAGGAGAAAAAAATTCATTGACAGTAGCCCAACAAACAAAATGGTTTTCGGTGTCATCTAGTGACGATCAAAAATTTGGATGCTTCAGCGAGGTAAAAGGACAAGAGCAAGCCAAACGAGCGCTGGAGATTGCAGCGGCTGGAGGACACCATACCCTACTCATTGGATGCCCCGGGGCCGGTAAAACGATGCTGGCAAAAAGACTTCCCGGCATTTTGCCGGCCTTGTCAATAGAAGAGGCTATGGAAACAACTAGAATTTATTCTGCCGCAGGAAGAACAAGTTCCTACACAAAATTGATCAGCAGCAGACCTTTTAGGCAACCTCATCATAGCATTTCAGATACTGGTCTTATAGGGGGAGGCAGTTACCCACAGCCGGGAGAAATTTCTCTGGCACACCATGGGGTCCTTTTTTTAGATGAGCTTCCTGAGTTTAAAAGAAATGCCCTAGAAGCATTGCGGCAGCCACTGGAAGAAAGAAAAATAACAATAGCTCGTACTGGACAGGCTTTAGAATATCCAGCCTCTTTTATGTTAGTGGCCGCTATGAATCCTTGTCCTTGCGGATTTTATAATCACCCCAATAAAGATTGCCAGTGCTCTCCTGGCCTGGTTCAACGATACTTGCAGCGTATCTCGGGACCCCTCCTGGATCGGATCGACTTACAAGTAGAAATAAAACCAGTATCAATCAGTGAACTTTCCAGGAAACACACGAAGGAAACCTCTTCTAGTATACGCGCCCGTGTAGAAAAAGCTAAAGAGCAGCAACTGGAAAGGTTAAGAAACAGCGGATTTTTTTCCAACGCAGAACTTGTAGGTGCTCTCTTACAACAACATTGCCAACTAGATAAAACGTCGAGGCTTTTGTTGGAAAAGGCCATGAACAAGCTCAACCTATCAGCAAGAGCACATGACCGCTTACTAAAAATTGCTCGCACTATTGCAGATCTAGAAGCTAGTCCTTTCATTAAGGCAGAACATTTAGCAGAGGCCATACAATATCGAAGTTTGGACAGAGAACATTGGGGAAGATGAAGATGGTGATATGGATATTTTCAACGAATTTTGCAGGCTCTACCTTCATACATGAAAATACTATTTCGCTATCTCCGCCCGCATCGTTGGCTGGTCACCCTGGTGCTTACTCTCTCCGCATTAAACATCGGATTTTCCTTGGTGGATCCTATCATTTTTGGAAAGTTGGTGAACCTGGCCAACCATTTTAGTCAACATCGATCAAATTACAGCTATGATAAGTTTTTCTTTTCATTTGAGGAAAAACCTCACTACGGTGTATTGGCTCTCCTATTGGGATCGATAACGGTGGCTATGATCAGCCGAATAGCTAAAGCCTTTCAAGACTATACCCTGAATCTGATTACACAAAAATTTGGAGCGGCAGTGTTTACGGAGGGCTTACAACATGCAATGAAATTACCTTTTCGAGAATTTGAAGATGCGAGGAGTGGAGAAACATTAAGCATTTTGCAAAAAGTAAGAATAGATACAGAGCGACTTGTTTCTTCTTTTATCAATGTATTGTTTCCAGTTATTGTTGGGATTGTTTTCGTAGCAGCCTATGCTACCGATATTGACTGGCGACTTCCTTTTTTCTATTTCGGAGGGATCTTTTTATTAGTCTATTTCTCCAATAAGTTTAGCTACAAGGTAAAAGCCATTCAGAAAAAGATTGTAGGACAAACCACAGCACTTGCAGGGGCTACAACAGAGTCATTGCGCAACATAGAATTAGTAAAAAGCCTAGGACTCACTGAACAAGAAGTAAACCGACTCAACCGTAACACCTTTAAAATACTAGGCCTTGAGTTAACAAAAGTCAAAAAAATCAGAAGTATCAGTTTCTTACAAGGAACCTTTGTTAATACCCTTCGACAAATCATTTTGTTCCTGCTCATGTTTCTCATTTTCCGTAATGAAATGAATGCAGGAGAACTGGTAACGATGCAAATCTTTTCGTTTTTTGTATTTGGTCCCTTACAAGAGATTGGCAACATTATTCTTACCTACAGAGAGGCACAAACCTCTTTGGAAAATTTCAGTCAATTAATGTCCAAATCTCCTGAAGCTTCAGGAGATTTGGACATTAATTG
>JBMSWW010000110.1:0-5571 GCA_049425065.1 Chitinophagaceae bacterium | reverse complement strand
TCTCTACCATATTTGTAGCCTATACAGGGGAATCACTAGACTACAAAGCACCATTGTTAAAAGCTACTGAATCCCTAAGTAAAGCCGCCACAGAAGTATGTAATTACTTTGACAAAAATGTGAGCAAGGTGAATGTGACGTTGGGATGGGAACAAGAATACTTTGTAATTGACGAAGCCTTTTTCAATGCCAGACCAGACTTGATCATGACGGGAAGAACTGTTTTTGGGTCATCCTCTGCAAAAAACCAACAATTAGAAGATCATTATTTCGGATCCATTCCTGAACGTGTCTATGCTTACATGCGCGATTTTGAAAATGAATCGTATAAGCTTGGTATACCGTTAAGAACTCGTCATAATGAAGTAGCCCCTGCCCAGTTTGAATGTGCCCCCATTTATGAAGATGTGAGTGTGGCTGTTGATCACAACTCTTTGCTGATGGATGTAATGGATCGTGTTGCTCGTCGTCATAATCTTCGCGTGTTATTACACGAAAAACCATTTGCAGGCGTAAATGGAAGTGGTAAGCACAATAACTGGAGCTTGGCAACGGACACTGGCGTCAATTTACTGGCTCCAGGTAAAACACCCAAGACAAACTTGATGTTTCTGACCTTCTTTGTAAATACTATTAAGGCAGTACATGATTATGCAGATATCTTACGTGCCTCTATAGCTTCTGCGCCCAATGATCATCGTTTAGGCGCTAACGAAGCTCCTCCAGCGATTATCTCTGTGTTTACAGGACAGTATCTCTACAAGGTCTTACAAGATGTAAAAGAACGCGTATCCGCCAGCATGGATGAAACCGATGAGAGCCTGTTAAAAATTGATATCCATAAAAGTATCCCAGAGTTATTAATGGATAACACAGATCGTAATCGCACTTCGCCTTTCGCTTTCACTGGAAATAAATTTGAATTTCG
Organism: Chitinophagaceae bacterium; assembly: GCA_049425065.1. Lineage (GTDB taxonomy): Bacteria > Bacteroidota > Bacteroidia > Chitinophagales > Chitinophagaceae > JJ008. The sequence goes on along the minus strand of JBMSWW010000110.1, from coordinate 4,643 downwards.
TGCTGTCGGCTCTTCTGCAAATTGCGCCAACCCAATGACAGTACTGAATACCATCATGGCGGCCACACTGAAAGAATTCAAAAAAGAAGTAGATGGATTAATAGAAAAAGGAGAGAAAAAAGAAATCGCTATCATGCAAGTGATTCGAGAATACATTGTAAAAAGTGAACAAGTTTTGTTTGAAGGAGATGGTTACAGTGAAGCTTGGGAAAAAGAGGCAACTAAGAGAGGTCTTCCTAATGTAAAAACAACTCCGCTTGCCCTGGATGCTATGGTGACGCCAAAAGCAAAGAAGCTTTTTGAAGAGAATAATATCTACAGCCATTCAGAGTTAGAGGCCCGTCATGAGATTGAACTGGAAAAATACATTAAGAAAGTGCAGATCGAAAGTAGAGTGATGGGTGAAATTGCGTCTAGTCAAATTCTACCCTCGGCTATCCGTTACCAAAACTTGTTAGCAAATAATATCAAAGGACTAAAAGAAGCCGGATTAAAAGAAGACAGCTACAGTAATCAGCTTCAAATTTTAGCTAAGATCTCTGAGCATATCAACAAAGTGAGCGAAGGCGTAGAGAAAATGATTGAAGCGCGTAAAAAAGCTAACAAACTAGAAAATACGCGTGAAAAAGCAATTGCCTACCAGCAAGAAGTGAAAGATGCATTCTTTGACAACATTCGCTACCATGCCGATAAATTAGAGTTATTGGTAGATGACAGAGAATGGACCTTGCCGAAATATCGTGAAATGTTATTGTTGCGCTAAGAAACTCAGGGGCGATTTGCTTTCAATACCCGAAGCACGTTGCCCCCGAGTATTTTCTTGATTTCTTTATTAGAATAGCCGCGCGCTTTCAACTCGGTGGTTACCCGAGGATAGGTACTTACATCTTCGAGGCCTTGGGGAACGAAACCAATGCCATCGTAGTCTGCTCCAATGCCTACATAATCTACGCCCACTAATTTTACTATGTAGTCAATGTGATCCGCAATCTCTTTAACACCTGGCATCACTTTTTGTAATTCAGCAGTTAGCAATCCTTTCCAGCGATCTAGTGCCTGCTGCTTATTGAGTCCTTCAATATTTTGCCATTGTATCAACACAGAATCCTTTCCTTTTCCTTCCCAATACTTTCGAGTTTCTATAAAAAGCTTACTGATAAATGCAGGGTAAAAATTCACACAAATAACGCCACCATTTTTAGCCACAGCTTTTATTTGATCATCTTTAACGTTACGAAACACCGGACAAAGATTCCAAACAGAACTATGTGTAAGAATTACCGGTTTGATAGTAATAGCCAATACATCAGTAAAGGTTTGCTCTCCCACATGCGAAAGGTCTACCATCACTCCTTTTTCATTGAGGCGACGAACTACCTGACGACCAAAATCAGAAAGTCCTTTAGTGGCGAGTGATTTACCAGCACCACTTTCATCCATAGCACTGGTAGCCCATTCGGTACTATTATTCCAAGTGAGGGTGAGATAGGTCATTCCCTTGTTGATCAAGCTGTCTAATTTGGAGAGGTCGGACTCAATCATATGTCCCCCCTCTACCCCAATCATGGCCACCACTCTGTTGCGATGCACTTTTTGTTTTGCTTGACGATAACTTGTAGCGAAATCAAACTTATCAGGATGTCTCAATACAATTCTATTGAGAGAATCTATCTCCTCCAAAGCGTCATGATAAAATCCCAACTTACTACGAGGAGTTTCGCCAGTGTATACGGAGAAGAATTGGATATCTACTCCTCCTTTTTTCCAACGGACATAGTCACTATGCCCTTGGGTTTGTAAGACACTGATATCGCGACCTTCTAACACCTGACCACTTAAACAATCATTGTGCGTATCCACCACAATGGCACGACGGTGAACCCCCTTATTGCTTTGTGCTACTGAGTTGATAGTGAGAAAAAGACTTCCGGCAAAAACCGTAGAACGCAAAATAGTACTCAGTAGCATAGGGGCAATGTTTATCGTTATCCTAATGTTTTCTTCGCGTCTTCCATAAACTTAGCCAATCCAATATCGGTAAGAGGATGCTTCAATAATCCAAGAATCGAATCGAGGGGACAGGTACAAACATCCGCACCTGCTTCTGCACATTTTACAATATGCAATGGCGTACGAATGGAGGCTGCCAGAATTTGCGTTTTGAATCCTTGCACGGCGTATATCTGTGCAATTTGCGCAATGAGGTCAACGCCATCCCAATTACTATCGTCAAGTCTTCCAATGAAAGGAGACAAATAGGTAGCCCCTGCTTTTGCTGCAAGAATGGCTTGTCCCGCAGAAAAAACCAGTGTGCAATTAGTGCGAATACCGTTTTCTGTAAACCACTTGATGGCTTTAATACCATCCTTGATCATAGGAACTTTCACTACAATATTCGGATGAATAGCGGCTAACTTTTTCCCTTCCTCAACAATGCCAGCAAAATCAGTACTGATTACTTCTGCACTGATATCACCATCCACCATCTCACAGATGGTTTTGTAATGATCCATAACCGCTTTTTCGCCTTTGATACCTTCTTTCGCCATCAAGGAGGGATTGGTAGTAACACCATCTAAAATTCCTAATTCGTGGGCTTCTTTGATCTGGGCCAAGTTGGCCGTGTCAATGAAAAATTTCATAAAATTATGGGGTGGGTTTGGAGGAAAAATAAAAAATGGCAGGCTTATTACATCGCACCGCTCAACCACCTACTCTTGCTGCCTTCCGGCCCTGGGAGGGTTCAGCAGGAGCTGGCCGTGTAAGACCTGCCGGTGTAAAGGTAATGATAATTCGGTCATCGTTGAAAGAGGGATCGCAAGGTCGTTTGTCCAATTAACTCATCGGCACGACCGCCAAAAGGCCGGAAATAAACCAACACCATATACTGATTTTCGGTACCCCAGTAATTGCCCTCCGTATTTTCCAGCGAGGGGGTTTCTTCTCTTCGACGATCATCCATCGTCAGGTAGGCATAATTGTAAAAGCCTTGCTTCAGAAAAAGAGCTTTTGTATAGTACCCTTTTGCAGGGTCGTAGATCATTCTATTTTCCTCTTTTACCTCATAGCCCGTCAGCTCACCATACACATACACTTCTTTGCCCTGGTAGGGCAGATTACCCGGCGGAATGAACGTAAAATGAATCCAAGCATATTCTCCCTGTAAAAAGGGGTTGGGGTTGTCACGGTTTTCTTGCATCCAGTGACCATTGATATCCCGGTAGTAGAGATAGAGTTGTTTGCCGCGTTCTTTATCAGGATTAATATATACATCAGTGCGTGCACTGGTATCACTGTCTACGATGCGCAATACGCGTTCACTGCGCAACCGAAAGCTTCGTAAGTCTACCCATCGCCACTCCTGCCCTGCCGGAAAATTAGAAAACTCCTCATCATTGTACTCGTAATAGTTCCCTTGAAATAAGGTAGGTCTATTGATGATTTTAGCGGTATTCCAACGATCATTTTGTAATAATACCACACGAATATCATTGGGAGAAAAGGCATTCATGGGCATATTCAGCGGCGTAACTCCTACCTGAACACGCTGGTGCGTTTGTAGTAAGTTTCCGTTGAAGGGTTGCTGCACCAAGCCACTAACATTCACTCGCTTATTCACCACTAACACACGTCGGGTAAAGGCCAATCTGGTAGTGTCATCATTGAGGTACACTTTGAGTAAATAATTTCCGCCTTTGGTAGGCCCACCGTTTCTTTCGGGCAAAAAGGTTTTGTAATGTGTATAGCGTGTTTGCACCATGCTGGAAGGACGGTACGTAAATATTCGATTGGAAATAAAGCCACGCAGGTAATCGAAGGGTTGTACGTTTGCGGGCGTCCAGTCAGCCTGACAGAGCTGAAGTGTGTAGTAGTAGTTTTTAATATCGCCCTCCATATCATCAAAATGCAGCTCCAGTTGCTCGGATGTTCCCAATTGAAGAATCGGAAAAGCCGTTTGATCTCCATTTTTAAACAATTTTACCGAGCGAATATTGGATCGATAGATATGATCAGGCAACTGTGCATCCACCGGCCCTGCTATTAACAAACAGGTTAGTAAATTAATAATAAGTGAGTGCTTCCGCATTTGCATAAAGCAATGTAATAAAAAACAAGCAGGAGTTGTAAAAGGTGACCTATTTTTGAGAAAGATCTAATACCGTTGAATACATCCTCCTTCATAGCGCAAAGAATTGCTTTTAACAGGCAGCAAAGCTTCTCACGGTTTATCATCCGATTATCCATGATCGCCACCGTAATAAGCGTGGCTGTTATGATTGTTACTGTATCGCTAGCTGCCGGATTTCAAGACGCGGTAAGTGAGAAGATTTTTAGTTTTTGGGGACATATTCGCATCCAAGAAAAGCAACCTGGTAAAGCGATTATTGCAGAGGAAATACCCATTAAGCATAATGACTCACTAATTACCTTACTACAACAGCAACCCGATGTAAAAAGTATACATCCCTTTGCAACTCGCTATGCGCTCTTGAAAACTAAGGATGCCATGGAGGGTCTTCTGATCAAGGGATTTGACCCTAGCTATGACAGTGAGCATCTACAATCATTTATTAAAAAAGGGAGAGTCACCGTTTTTTCCAAGAATGGTTTCAGCCGAGAGTTAATGGTCTCTACGGCCGTGG
>JBMSWW010000109.1:0-5572 GCA_049425065.1 Chitinophagaceae bacterium | reverse complement strand
TCTTTAAGTTATTACAAGAAGGAAAAGAAGATGATTTATACTCTTTCCTAGATCAAAAGAAGAAGATTGATAGACTTGCTTCCGCAGACCTTGATAACGCTACCGCATCGGAGATTATCAAGTTGAATATGCAGCAGAAGTACAAGGACTTGACACCTTCCGAGATTGAGTATAAATTCAATAAACAGTTTGGCATCCCTTCCCGCCCCGTACAAAAAGACGTAGAGACGGATGAGGAATACCAAGAACGCTTCTCCGCGTGGGAAAGCAGAGTTAAAGACATCGAGACAGAAATGTTCATCGAGGCAAAACTTGCAAAGCCCGAATTGGAGAAATATAAAAGTGAGCTTATTTTACCAGATATACAATTTGAAGGAACTCAACAACAAAGTTACGAGCCTAGCCAAGAGGAATTGGACGCTCAAGTAGCTTTAATAAATTCCTTCAAGCAAAATGCGCAGTCCGCTTTGAAATCGTTTGATGGTTTTTCGGTTTCGGTAAAAGACGAGGAAGTTGAAATACCGCTATCATACGCCGTATCAGATGAAGAAAGAAACGCGGTGGCTTCGCAATTGGAAAGATTTGCTGATTCTAATTTTGATGCTAATGTCTTACTGGCAGAAAGATGGCTTAAAGAAGATGGGAAAGGAGGGTATGATATTAATACCCAGCAGGTCGTAAGAGACCTTGCTCTTCTTAATAATGAAGGGCGCGTTAATCAAAAGTTTGCTAATGATGCAGCGGCTAAAAGGCTGTCTGAGTATATTAGAAAAACTAGCAACGTAACCGTGAATTCCCGGACAGCACAAAGCACATTTAACCCAGAGCAGAGAACAGAATTAGATAAGCAGATTGACTTTATTTGGAAGAATGGCTAAAAAACCAATTTTCAGAACAATTAAAAATTAAAAAAAATGGCTCTTGGAATTCCTACCTCGAACATCCTTCAGCCGGGTAATATAAGTTTAACCGGTGGTGTTACGAGACAATTGGTGTCCGATCTTCAACTATTGACACCTCAGTATTACAAAAACTACGTTGAAAAATATGGTAGCGAAGACTTCACTTGGTGGTTAGCTACTTACGGAGGAATGGAAGAGGTTAAAAACCGTGATTATTTCTGGTTTGAAAACCGTGGTAAATTGATTACTGGCGTACAAGCTGCTGCTAACGTAGCCGCTACTGCTGGTAACACTATTACCCTTACTCTTGCTGCTGGTTTCCACTACAACAGCGGAACTCAGTCTCCTCTACGCGTAGGTGAAACTGTACGTGTTGCTTCTACAAACGTAGAAGGTGAAATCTTGACTGTGAACTCATCAGTTCCTTCAGCTTTCACATTCACAGTTCGTCCAAAAATCTCTACTCAGAGCTTGGCATCAGCAGGTAGCGGTAGCTTCCTTGCTACAGATGTATTGATCTTCGGTGGTATTATGGATGCAGGTGAGGCTTCTAACACTAACGCTCCAATGATTCAGTTGGACGAGAAGTACACCAACAGCATCACCGAAATGCGTGAGACTTTCAGCGCAACTGACCTTGCAGAAATGACCGAAGTGTATTACACAGGTGGTTTCTCTGGTGATGTTCCTGCCGGTGGTGCTCAAGCCGGGACTTCCCTCTTCACCCTAAAAGGACTTGTAAAATCAAATGTCCGTTTCAAGGATGATGTAGAGATGAAGTTAATGCGTGGTAACATCGTAAACAACTCTGGTTTAACAACCACTACTTCAGTTGGTTCTGAGGGTATCATCCCTAAAGTTCTTGCTGATGGAGAAACAGTTGGTTACACTCCCGGAAACCTAGATATCGCTAAGTTGCACGAAATCACTCGTATTATGGATGTGAACGGATGCACAAGCGAGAATATGTGGTTGCAGGATATCTATCAAAACCAGAACTTCTCTGATGGTCTTTTCGCCGCTTTCCCTGCTGGTGCTTGGGTTTGGGGTAACAATGAGAAGTCTGAAGAGGCTGCTATCAACTATGGTTGTAAGTCAATCAGCATCGATGGCTACTTGTTCAAGGTTAAGAAGTATCGTCCTTTCAACACAGAGTTCTTATCTGGTGTAACTCCGACTACAGACTACTTCCGTAACTTCGGATTAATCTGCCCTCAAGGTGAAACTCGCGATGCGAAAGATGCGAGCAAGCTTTACAAGAATATCACCATTATGTATCAGCAACCTCCAAAAGGTGGTACTATTGGAAATGGTATCCGTGTATGGCAATGGGGTGGTGGCTCTCAGAATCCTACATCAGGCCAAATGAACGATAACGTGGAAATGATCACGTATCGCGGAAGCCGTGTAGCAGCAGCCAACCAGTTTGTTATCTTACAAGGTTCATAATTTGGGTTAGTTTTATGGGAGGCGGGGGAAATCCTGCCTCCCTCTTTAAAAACCGCCCGCGTGTTGCGGGGTGTGCAACTTAAATGGTAAACAATTAAAAGTCAAAACAATGGCAAAATTATCAGATGTTCAGTTCGCTTTACAAGGGGAAAATCCGGGTGTTCCCCAACATCGTCAACATCACGATGCACCAAAACCAGTTCTTGTAGATGAGCTAAAACAAGCTCAAGCTAATAGAGAAGTGAAATATCACATCTTTAAATTAGTAAATAACACAAGAAAAGGTGGCGTTCACGTTCCGGGAATTGATGACGTAATAAACCCAGCAACAGGTAAAATGGAGCGCGTAAGACTTCTTTCTGGTGTAGACACAATCTGGCTCAAAGAGCAAAAAGATGTGACTCCTGAATACGCGAGAAATAACCAACGCTCTCTCACTTTCCTTCGCGGGACAAAGATTTTGCGCATCCCTGAGTGGGATCATACCGCTCTCGAATACGCACGTATTACAAAGCATAACATTGGCTCACCTTCCAATAGAACAGGAAGCCACTTTGAATTTTACGAGTACAACCCTGCACGCGAGCAAGAAGAAATGCTTAAGCGCGAGGAACTTGAAATTGAAATGGCTATCATTGCGAAAGGAATGGATGCTGAAAAAATGCGTAAGCACGCTGCTTTCTTAGGTCTTCGATTAGTAGATGATTTGGGTATGCCTAAGACAGATGACGGAATACGCAGAGAATATATCGTGTACGCAAAAAGACAGCCTGAGTATTTCCAGCGTACCGTTGAATCAAAAGAGGTAGAATACTCTTGGCTTATCAAGAGAGCTATCATTGATGCGAAGATTGAAATTGGTCGTGAGCCGGGACGAGTTTACTGGGCAAACGGCGGAGGACTTATCGGTTCTTATGCAAAGAGCGAAAACCCAGAAAAATATCTTCTCGACCTTGCATTAACCAATAGTGAGGAAGGTAGAATTTTTAAAGAAAGACTACAACAATTAGGATAAAATGTACAACATAAACGACGTATACAATTTGGTGCTATACATAACCGGAAAAAACTTACAGCAAGGTTACGTAAGCCCTTCCGATTTTAACAACACAATGAATATAGCCCAAAAAAGCTATGTCGCTTATTTGTTAGGTAATTTTCAACAATATCAGCCGGGGCGTCCTGTCGCAAGAGTCGAGTTTGGCCAAAATTCCGTTGTGCGGCAGCGCCTCGCGCCGATAATTTATGAATCATTTTTAACCATAGACGGTAACGGGTATTCCCCCTACCCAAGTGCGGCTTCACAAGTCCCAAGCAACGGAGACTACCTGCAAACAGATGCAATGTGGAGCGCTTACGGATATGAAAGAATAAGAGAAGTTCAGCAGCACTATTTCTACTCTATTTACAATAGCAAGATTGATCCTGTTGCAAGCTGGCCCGTTTATATGATTAAGAACGATGGCTTTCAGTTTGCGCCTTTCAATGTTGGTCAGGCAAGAATATCTTACGTTATCGAGCCACCAGATATGATTTGGGGTTACACCCTAGATGGTAACGGGGTTCCGGTTTACAATGCAGCAACAAGTGTTCAGCCCGTGTGGGATATGGCAAGTATTCTTGAAATTATCGTTAGGGCTTTACGAATAATTGGCGTAAATTTGGACTACAATCAGGTTAACAATTATGCTAATCAGGTTCAGTTTCAAGGACAGTAATAAAGGGTAGAAAATGGCTAATCAACTTCAGGCGACTGTTTATCAAATAGATGGGAGTCCATTAGATACCCCAGTAAGTATTTCTTTTCTTACGAGTGATATTATGATAAAGGAGGCTACGCTTCCTATTGCTGCTGTTAATGCAGCTATATTTTATTATCCCAATCCAAGTAATAAATTACAGGATCAAGTTTTTTACGTATCCGAAACCCTCACTTCTTTACTAACAGCAGCAAATACGGGGAGTGTGTCACAGGTTCAGGCAACGGTTATTGCAATTAACCAAGATCCACAACTTCCCGCAGGCGTACAATACACATTCCCAACGCACAATATAGCTATAAAAGAAAATGTTGATGCTGCTGCAGGAATTAATGCTGACATACAATACAAGAACAAGATTTATTCTGTTGCAGAAACAGAAGACTCATTAGTAAACGATTCGAATTATATTACCCCTGTATCTCTTGGAGGATTATTTGCTCAAACAGGAAACGCTACTCCTATTAGTGGCACTACAGTAGAGACTACATTAATCAACGGAGGAGTCGGAACCTTAAGCGTACCCGCAAACGGATTTTCTGTTGGCGATAGCTTTAGGGTTATTATGGGGGGATCTATGGACGCCGCAAATAACCAAACTATAAGAATTAGAGTCAAGTCAGGATCTGTTGTTTTTCTTGATAGTGGTGTACAAAATCTTACGAGTAGTATTACAAGTGATGTATGGTCTTTAAATGTTGATTTTACTATTAGGCAAATTGGGGCTGCTGGCGTAGCATCTATTATTGCATTAGGTAGTTTTCATTATATAAAAACAAATAATGGCGCTGTGGAAGGCTTTGGTTTTAATACTGTTAACAATACTACATTCGATACAACAATAAGTAATACTTTAAATATTACTGCGCAATGGGGAAGTGATAACGCAGGAAACTCAATCTATAGCGACATTTTTGTTCTAAATAAAATTTATTAAAGATGACGAGGTCGCAGTTCATAGAACAGATTTTAAGACAGGTTTACGGAGGATACGTTCAAGAGGACTCTTCTATTACTCCAATGCTTGTTAATCAATATATTGACCAAGCTATTGCCTTTGCGGCAAAGACTAATTACAATGACAATCTTCGCTTAGACGGAGTGGCGTATGTAAATAATTCATTTTATACTACATTTAAAGATATTGCGATAAGCAGAGATGGAGACCTGTGGAAAGTAACACTTCCGCAAGTACCTGTAGGAATTGGAGCAAATGAGGGGATATCTACTTTCCAAGTTAAAGATAATTTAGGCAGATTATCACTACCGTGTATTCCCCTAACAGAAAATCAAAAAACTTATTTTCAAAGCCTACAGAATCCTCCTTTTAAGCCGCTTTATTATGTTGAGGGAAATCTTGCCTATATCGTAACAAACATTTTATTAAATAGCTACACAGCAACAATAACACTTGTTAGCGGAGGAAACTCTTCTGACCTTGATAGCAATCTAAATGTACCC
>JBMSWW010000108.1:0-5545 GCA_049425065.1 Chitinophagaceae bacterium | reverse complement strand
GGTCCTTTCCGTATGGCTTATTTTGAAATGGATTCTGTAGCTACCAATTTTGAGTTAGTGAAGGAGCTTAAGGCCGAAATGCAGAAGAAAGAAGAGACTATTAATGCGGAGGTGCAGAAAATGGCGGATAATATGCAACGTAAATATGAGTACTACCAGCAGCAAGCCAATACCGGATTGATGAATGAAAAACAAAGTGAAGTGGCGGGTCAAGAAATGCGCGCGCTGGATGATCAACTAAAAAATCGTAAGCAAGCGTTGGATGCAGAATATGGTGATTTTGTGATGCGTCGTCAAAATGAAATCAAATCAAAAATTGAATCCTTTTTAGCTGAGTATAACAAAGAGCATCAGTATTCCTATATTGTTTCTTATGAGCAGGGCTTGTTTTATTACAAAGACACGGCTTATAACATCACGGCTGATTTGGTGAAGGGACTGAACGAGAAATTCAAGCAAGACAAAAACAAATAAGTTTAATGAAGGCTTCACTTTGCAATGAAATTTTTGCATTGGTTTTGAAGGATTACCATCGGTCTGATCACGTGGATGCACCTTTAATAAATCCCTATCCATCCGGGAGCCTTGAAGCACTGCTTTATCATAAATGCTGGATAGATACAGTACAGTGGCATTTGGAAGACCTGGTTCGTGATCCCTCCATTGATCCAATTGAGGGCTTGGCGTTAAAAAGAAGAATTGATACGTCTAACCAACATCGAACCGATTTGGTTGAATTTATTGATACTTGGTTATTAGAACATTTTAAGAATACAACTCCGCTTTATACGGCAACGATTAATACGGAGAGTCCATCTTGGGCTGTTGATCGCTTGTCTATTTTGGCGCTCAAGATTTACCATATGCAGATTGAGGCGGAACGAGAAGACGCGGAATCCGCACATCGTAGTCGTTGTCAAGAAAAACTAACGGTGTTACTAGAACAGCGAAAAGACCTTTCCCTGGCCATTGATCAGCTATTAGAAGATATTGATAAAGGGGTCAAGTACATGAAGGTGTATCGTCAAATGAAGATGTATAATGATTCGTCTTTAAATCCCGTACTCTACCAGCAACAAAAATAAATGACAAGCTCTCGTCAGCAATTATTGGTTATCAGGTTCTCTTCCCTGGGGGATGTTGCTATGACGGTGCCTGTTTTGCGTCTCTTATTGACGCAGTATCCAACATTGGAAATTACCATGCTTTCCAATGAACAATATGCTCCTTTGTTCAGTAACATAGCGAGGCTCCATTTTATAGGAGCGAATCTCAAGGAAAGACACAAGGGCTTGAAGGGGATCTATCAATTGTTTGTGGAATGTAAATCATCCCTTGTTGATTTTGCAGTTGCTGATTTTCACAATGTGTTACGCAGTAAAATACTTGTTTCGTTTTTTCGCATGGCTGGTTACCCTGTACAACAAATTGACAAGGGTAGGGCGGAGAAAAAGAAGTTGACTAGTATCCACCAAAAACAACTGGTACCTCTTGCTTCTACTTTTGAACGTTATGCCGCTGTAGCCCAAAAGCTGGGTTTCCCTGTTGACCTAACAAAAGGGGTCTTGGTAAAGCCATCTTCGTGTGTTGCGAACAAGCCGTTACAATTGGGCATAGCCCCTTTTGCACAGTATCGTGAAAAGACCTATCCGCCTGCCTTAATGAAGCAAGTGATTTTGCATTTACAACAAGATCTCTCTCTTTCTATTTATCTCTATGGAGCACCGGGAGCGGAAGCTACGGAACTACAACAATGGGAAAAAGAGTTACCCGGAGTTATCAATAGGGCGGGTAAGCAGGCTATTCAAGAGGAGTTAAAAGAAATTGCTTCCCTGGATGCTATGCTAGCCATGGACTCCGCAAATATGCATATTGCTTCTATCTTTAATGTGCCGGTTGTTTCCATCTGGGGAGCCACCCATCCTTTTGCCGGATTTATGGGATGGCAGCAACCTATGGACAATGCCGTTCAGGTAGACTTATCTTGTCGACCTTGCTCCGTATTCGGCAATAAGCCCTGCCATCGTGGCGATTGGGCCTGTTTGACAACTATCTCACCAGCTGCGGTGGTATCCAACGTAAAAGCTGTACTCTTAACTGCGTCTTGAAACCATAACTTTACGCTATGAAAAAAGTAGCTGTCATTGTTGCCGGAGGAACGGGTCAGCGCATGAAGAATACGACCCCCAAACAGTTTATTCAACTGGTAGCACAGCCTTTATTGGTGCACACGATTCGTTCTTTTTTAACGGCCTATCACGATATACAGCTGGTGGTGGTATTGCCATCCTCGCATGAGATGCAGGGAAGATTAATCCTTGATGAATATTTTCCGGATGTGCCCATTCAAATAACTACGGGTGGTGAAACCCGTTTTCATTCGGTGCAAAATGGGTTACGCTTTGTAAAAGAGGAGTCTATTGTTTTTGTGCATGACGGGGTTCGTTGTTTGGTAAGCGCTGCGTTGATTCAACGTTGCTATGAGACCGCGGTAACAAGTGGTAGCGCTATTCCGGCGCTGGTGTCCAGTGATAGTATTCGCATTCGTACCCATGAGGGACATCACCCACATGATCGTAACGAAATTTTTTTAATTCAAACTCCACAAACCTTTCAGTCTTCCTGGATACTTCCTGCTTTTGAGCAAGACTATGATCCTTCTTTTACGGATGAGGCTACTGTTGTTGAGACTACCGGACGTAGCTTGACGTTGGTGGAAGGGGAGGAATCTAATATAAAAATCACCCGACCGGTTGATCTCTTGATTGCAGCTCAATGGTTGTCTTTGCGGGGAACTTCTAATGGCCAATAGACTGTTGACCGATCTTTTGCAATATTTGATGAGCTACTTCCATGGCTAATAAGCCATCCATTTCAGACACTATGGGTTTTGTATTGGTTACAATGGCGTTTTTAAAAGACGTAAGCTCGGCTTTGATTGCATTCACTTCCGGAACAGTGGGCGAACTTATAGCGATTGTTTTTTTCCCGTTGGGGGTGTTAATGTCAAATTGAAAACTTTCCTTATCCTCCTCTTCTTTCAATCGAATCACTTCTGCTTTTTTGTCTAAGAAATCGATACCGATATACGCATCTTTTTGAAACAGACGGATCTTGCGCATTTTCTTCATGGAGATTCTGCTGCTGGTAAGGTTGGCCACACATCCGTTGTCAAACTCAATTCTTACGTTGGCGATATCGGGTGTTTCCGTGAGTACGGCCACCCCACTGGCTGAAATAGTTTTTACATCACTTTTTACCAAACTTAAGATGATATCAATATCATGAATCATTAAATCCAAGATCACACTCACTTCCGTGCCCCTGGGGTTAAACTGAGCCAAGCGATGAACTTCAATGAAGTGAGGTTTTAATCCTAGGTCTTTTACGGCTAAGAAAGCAGGATTGAATCGCTCCACATGACCCACTTGTAGCTTTACGCCAGATTCGTGAGTCAGCTTGACAATTCTACGCGCCTCTTCCATGGAGGCAGCTAATGGCTTTTCTACAAATACATGCTTTCCTTTTTTGATAGCCGCTTCGCACCACTCTATATGATGGTCTGTAGGAGCGGTGATGTCGATGGCCTCACAGGCATCTAGTAAACTTTCTCCACTCGGGAAAGAAGGGATTCCAAATTTTTCAGCAACCTCTTTTGCATTTACAGGATCAGGATCATAAAATCCCACTAATTCTACATCTTCAATTTCTTTCCAATTTGATAAATGAAATTTACCCAAGTAGCCGGCGCCTATCAGACCAACCTTCAATTGATTACTCATGGTGGCAAATGTAAATTAGTAGGGCGCTAGCGTTATCGATAAGTTATAAACATGTCTTGGTAAACTACAATACAGTAGATTGGTAGTAGGGATGATAGATGAATAGACATTGGTCGTTGCGCAGTAGTTGAATAATCTCCTCGTTTTGTTCGGAAGGAACAGCCGGACATCCCCAACTTCTCCCAATCGATCCACGTTGTTTTGCCAATTGTTCATTCACGTAGGGGGCTCCATGTATTACAATGCCTCTTGCAAGGGCTTGATCATTGATCCCTTTTTCCAAGCCAATCAGTTTGAGTGATTTTCCATTGCTGCCTTGGTAGGGGTTACCGGTTTTAAAAAAACCAAGACTGCTTTGCAAAGAAGAATGTTTGTTGGAAAAACGCTTGGCCAATCGCTCCCCGGAATTTTTTCCGTGGGCTACCAGTGTTTGAAGATGAACAATTCCTTGTTGAATATCTACAACAAAAAAACGGATCTGGTCGCTGGGCAAACTCAGATCTGCGATGGCTAAGAGGGCTCCTTGTGATAAAGTTCCTTTGTTAATTAACCGCTGATAACCATTTAGTGCGAGATCAAAAGCTTGAGAGGAGAGACCTTGTAATTGAGGTTTAAGTTCCTCCACACAAGGTAATCTATTCAATTCAACTTTGATGGGGCTAACGGTACTATCGGCCACTATTTTTTTTGTGGAGGGACTATTTGAATAGGAGATAAGAGCAAGGGAACTTAGGCATAAACCTGCCAGATAAGGCAGGATTTTTTTTATCATCATGCGCTTTTATTTATAGGTACTGCAGTTAGACGCGTAAGTGAGCATTTTCTTACTCGCCCTTTTAAATGCCCCTCTTTTTTATTTTTTAGATTTCCAATAGATTAAAAGATGTAATGCTTCAAATCATAATGAATGCTTCAGAAGCAAAAAGCTATACATAAGTTTAAATACTTATTTTAATACCTAAAAATATGTTAAATAACAAAATACACTTATTTTAAAACTCAATTTTCAATTTATACTAAATGTTCAAACAAAAATTAACATTTTACTTTTTTATTACAACACTTTCATTCTTGATATCATGTAAAAAAGAGTTTAGTAAAGCTGCAACAATTGATAGTGTTAAAGCTACGCTCACAAATGGGCTTACAAAAAAGTGGGAATTAGCCAAATTCTATATTGACGGTGTTGAGCAAAGTCTAACAACCGGTCAATCCAGATATTCCAAGATATATAAGATAAATGATACTTGGTTAGACTCCGATGGTAGTATTGGCTCGTATAATTTTACAAGCCCTTCCACCTTTACAGAAATCACTACTAATTATTTTTCAGGCTCAAGAACTTTATTATACACCATAAAAGAATGTTCAATTACAACGTTGGATGTTGAGTATTCAATTTCTGCAGTAACATATCGGTTAATTTTTACAATATGAGTGTCAATAAAATCTTCTTATTGATATGTTTGCTAATAAGTACTCAGGGAATTGCACAACTATCAACATCTTTTTCTTTCAGTGGCCTGTCACTTGAAAGCTCAAACACAGCCTCATTCACTGAACCATTGATAATAAGTTCAAGTGGTAATTGTGTTTTTGTTTCAAACGGAATTTCTAAGTTTGAAACAACCACCTATCGAAATTTTTTATTTATTGATGATTGTAATTCCCTTGAAAATAATTTAGTCAATAATTTTATTGTTTATCCAAACCCAGCCTTCGGTTATACAAAACTATTTTCTACAAAAGCTCTTAGTGGATCT
>JBMSWW010000107.1:0-5590 GCA_049425065.1 Chitinophagaceae bacterium | reverse complement strand
TATCGTAGCAGGGGAGATCATCAGAGGGCAAGATAATCAAATTTAGCCCTTGTCACAATCAAGGGGCTTGATGATGAAAATCAGGCGAATCGGGGGGGGGGTATAGTAATACCTTGAAAGGCATAAAATCCAACATTATGAATCAGGAAGCACTCTCACAGCTAGGCCAGGAATGCCAAGTTGTTTTTGATAGACTTAAAGATTACCGGTGCTAACCGATGGTAATTCCCATCATAAAAAGCAACAAGAATTGAAAGAAGTGTTTAAGACCTTAGAGAATACGCTGATGGGACTAAGAAAAGAATATAAATTTTTTACAAAACTATCTACTTAAAATTTGTTATATACAAGTAGAAAATTCCTATAAAACGCTTCTTATTATTTTAATATCATGAAGTAGAATTGTCAAAGTTCAGACAGTTTTGTAGATCCTCTTTACTGTATGCTATTTTGTATTGTGCTAAGACCTCCGGTGGAACCCCATTCCATTGATTGGGTTGGTTACCTACATATCCCAGATCTTTTACACCCATAGAAGAAGTAAAGAAACCAGTGGCCGTAAGATTCCTTAATAACGAAAAGAACTTTACTCCTTGTTTCTTATTACCAGCTGCTTTGCTAGGATAGGCAATGGTATCAACAAGGGCCAATTGCTGTTCACGGGAGCTGTCAGCAAAAGATTTTTCATGGAGTTTAAAAGATTCCATGTCCAGCCATCGTAAGCCACCTCGCATAGGTACTTGATGTTGTGGCATGTCTTTTACTATAAATTCCAGGAATGCAGGTACTCCTGCTTCCGAAGCACTGCCACTTACCTCATCTTTAGGAATAATGATATCTACCAATACAGTGAGTGTAGCCATTTCGAGAGGCGTGAAAAAGGTTTCCTGATCCGTTATTGTCTTTTCTAACAGCAGTTCGTCTGGACTTCGATCATAATTAAATTCAGGAACTACTTCTTCATGGTTAGTAGTGGTGCTGTCTTTACAGCCAGTGATTACCAAGGGGGTCGCCAAGGCACCGGTAGCTAATAACTTTAATGATTTTCTTCTGTCCATTAGAGTTCATTTTTTTTGAGTTGATCAACGATATACTCTGAAGCGCGCATGGAAAGAGCCAGAATTGTCCAGGTTATATTTTTATCTGCTTGCGAAACAAATTGTCCGCCGTCCACACAAAATAGATTTTTACAGTCATGTGCTTGACTCCACTTATTCAATACAGAACTTTTGGGATCATTGCCCATTCTAACAGTACCCGCCTCATGAATAATTTCTCCGGGTTTGCTGAGTCCCCAATTATTATGCGCTCCATCATCACCCCCCCAGGTTACGATGGCTCCCATATTATGCATAATTTCTTTAAAGGTTTCTTTCATGTGTTTTGCTTGGTTGATCTCATGTTCACTCCATTTCACATTGAACTTTAATACCGGAATTCCGTATTTGTCAACGGTGTCGGGATCAATGGCACAATAATTTGATTCCAACGGAATGGCTTCACCTCTTCCAGCCATTCCAACGCCAGCCCCATAGAAATAGCGATAATCCTCTTTTAGTGATGCGCCATAACCTCCTGCTTCTTTTTGTTTGCCATGTACTAAGTATTTACCATTCAAACTTTCAATGCCCCAATTAAAACCATACGAAGGTTGGCTCATGCCTCCCCAATATTCTATATGGTATCCTCTAGGAAAATCTAATTTTTTATTATCCAACCACCAAGGAGAATATATATGAGCACCCCCTACGCCGTCTTCATTATATCGCTTACGACCAAACAAAGAAGGTAACACTCCTCCGATAGCGGCACCGGTAGAGTCATGCAAATATTTACCTACTACATTACTACTATTCGCTAATCCATTGGGGTGACGGGTCGAAACTGAATTAAGAAGGAGACGCGCACTTTCGCAAGCACTTGCTGCTAATATAACTACTCTTCCCTCAACCTGATACTCTTGTTTATCTAATTTGTTTACATAAGAAACCCCTGTGGCTTTCCCTTCTTTGTTAGTTAATACCTCACGCACCATCGCATTGGTAAAAACATCTACATTGCCTGTTTGCAGCGCGGGGTAGATCAAGACATTCGTGGAGGAGAAATCCGCTTTGGTATAACTACAGTTTCGATTACATTGTCCACAGAAGAAACAGGCCCCTCTACCGGCATCATTTTTTATTGACTTAGTTAAAATAGATAGTCGGGAGGGAATTACTCGGACGCCTGTTTGTTGAGCTCCTCTTCGTATAAACAACTCGTGTAATCTTGGCTTGGGAGGCGGTAGAAAATCCTTCATTGGTGCCAAAAATGCCAATCAATTGATCAATTTTATCATAATAGGGTTTGATGTCCTCATAACCAATGGGCCAATCGTCCCCCAAGCCATCTATGCTTCTTCTTTTAAAATCTTTGGGCCCAAAACGTAAAGAAATTCTTCCCCAATGATTGGTTCTTCCTCCCAACATTCGGGCTCTCCACCACATAAAATCTGTTCCACTTTCTTTGGTGAAAGGTTCTCCCTCTACCGACCATCCTGCATAGCAAGCATCAAAATCTCCAAAAGGTCTGTAATTAGTACTGGCACCACGACGGGGAGAATCCCAGGGGTTTTTTAATTGGGTTATGTTTTTTTGAGGATCATAATCATGACCAGCTTCCAGCAAGCATATTTTAAGTCCTGCTTTGGCTAAGACATAGGCAGCCATGCCACCACCGGCTCCAGAGCCCACGATGACAGCATCATACTTTTTCAGTTTTTTTTGAATTTGAAAATCACCCATATGGCAAATCAATTATGGAAGACAAGATAATTCAATTTGTAACTTTACTTATGCGAAGTTTATCACATTGCCTATTTGCCTTTTTGTGGACAATTTTATGTCCTTCAGCCGAGGCACAACCTTTTAAGATGGATGTTTTCCCCATTTATCCAAAAAACGACCTTGGTATACGATTTGTAAACGATAGCATTCAGTTCAAGGTGTGGGCACCACTGGCCAAGGAGTGTCAACTATTACTATATTCGACAGATCATACCTCGGAGCTAACTAGTTTTTCTATGCATACATCCGATGCAGGCACCTGGGTTCTTAGGTTGCCTAAAATAGTGAAAGGATCCTACTATACCTATCGGGTAAAAAATTTAAGGAATGGTGTGTGTACATGGAGTCAAGAGGTTACAGATCCTTATTCAATAGCCGTAGGCGTAAATGGTCAACGTTCAGCTATCGTAGATATTCGAGAAACAAATCCGGAAGGATGGTCAACAACTTCGGTTAATAATTCGCTTAATGAAACAGTAGTTATCTATGAATTACAAATAAGAGATGCAGCGCGCATAAATGTTCCGGTATTAAACACCAAGGAAAATTCTTGGGTCTCACTGAAAAAGGGACTCGGAATTCCAGAGGACAATCAACAGGCTTGGATCATCTAAAAGAGTTAGGCGTAACTCATATTCACTTGTTACCTTTCTTTGACTTTAGATCAAGTGACGAGTCGCTAGTGAATCCTCCTTATAACTGGGGCTACGATCCTTTGCATTATAATCTCCCGGAGGGGACTTTCGCCACTAGTACTAAAGATCCCAAAACCAGAATTAAAGAGTGCAAGGAAATGATTATGGCTTTGCATAGGGCAGGGTTTAAAGTGGTGATGGATGTGGTGTATAATCATACGTCGTTGTCTTCCACTTCTTCCTTTGAACAATTGGCACCCTATTATTTTTACCGTAGAAATGAAAATGGAGAATTTTCTAATGCCTCTGCCTGCGGTAATGAAACGGCTAGCGAACAACCAATGATGCAAAAATTCATGGTAGAGTCTCTGCTTTTTTGGATTAATGAGTATAAAGTAGACGGATTCCGTTTTGATTTAATGGGTATTCACGATATAGAAACCATGAACCTTATTGCTCGGGAACTTCGAAATGTAAAGCCTGATATTTTATTATATGGCGAAGGCTGGGCAGCAGGGAGTTCTCCAATGGCTGAGGAAAAACGTGCATTGAAAAAAAATGTTCATCTACTAAATGGAATCGCTGTTTTTAGTGATGAATTCAGAGATGGAATTAAGGGGAGTGTTTTTATTCCAACACAAAAAGGCTTTGTATCGGGTGATGTCTCTAGAATGGCGGATATTAAATTTGGCTTACGCGGAGGGTGGGTGAACCCAACACAAATGATAGCCTACGCAGACTGTCATGATAATCATACACTATGGGATAAGCTAATGCTGGCAAATCCAAATAGTTCTGTTTCAGAATTAATAGCAATGAACAAGCTTGCTTTAACGTTAGTGTTAACCTCACAGGGAATTCCATTTTTACATGCTGGATCTGAATTCTTACGGTCTAAAAAAGGGGTGGAGAACTCCTTTGAATCTCCTGATAGTATCAATGCTATTGATTGGGAATTAAAACACGAAAACGCATCCGTGTTTTTTTATGTTAAGCAACTAATTGAATTGCGAAAGCGATATTCTGAGTTCTGGGCACCTTCCAATAATCAACAGATAAATTTCAAAGAATTTGATAAAGATGCTAAAGGGTTACTCTCTTACCAAATAGTAGCTGACAGTAAATCACGATCAAATTCCAAACTAGAGATTCTTTTCAATGGTGCTAGTGAGGAAATATGGTTAAACAGATCTGCTTTGCAAGATCCAAATGGAGATTGGGAAATAGTAGTATCTAATAATGAGTTTTTAGAAAAAACCAGTATTCTAGGTAAAAAAGGAATTCTCAAGCTCACCCCATATAGTGCAACGATTTTGTTGCACATAAAATAGATCATTACTTGTCCCTCGAGCGAAAAGAAGAACCATACCGGTTGGAGGGGCGAGGGTGACTAGGGGCGCTGAAGTCTCTTTGTTCGGGCGTATTGGTGGCTTCTTTTACCACTAATTTTTTTCTTCCTATCCCAAGATCATTTAGTGTTTCAATTGCCTCTTTTGCCTCCAGAAGATTGGGCATCTCTACAAAACCAAATCCTCTGCTTTTACCGGTTTGTCTGTCTATTGCAATTTTTACAGTATCTATTTTTCCGAATTTTTCAAAAAATTCTTCCAGCTCAGCATCATCCATATCATGGGGTAATCCGGCAACAAAAATCTTCATGCTTCAATTATTACAGGGTAAAATTAATAAATAAGCGCATCAAATAAGTTATCCAACAAAAATTTTGATTTTCTAAAAAAAGACCAATGATGAAAATCATCTGTTCCTATCTTTACTAAGAATTTCTTTCCATGAAAAAAATTGTAATTGCAGCTGCTGTTCGAACCCCTATGGGAAGTTTCGGGGGAATTTTACGCTCCTTATCTGCTCCTCAATTGGGAGCGATTGCTATTAAGGGAGCTATCCAAAAAGCGGGTATTAACCCTACGCTTGTTACAGATGTTTTTATAGGGTCAGTACTACAAGCAAATCTGGGACAAGCACCTGCTCGTCAGGCGGCAAAATTTGCCGGTTTGCCTGATCATGTAAACTGCACTACCATCAATAAAGTATGTGCAAGTGGTATGAAAGCAATTGCTACCGGTGTACAACATCTTTTATTAGGGGATGCTTCTATTGTGATAGCGGGAG
>JBMSWW010000106.1:0-5606 GCA_049425065.1 Chitinophagaceae bacterium | reverse complement strand
TGCTTTTGCAGCGGCTCTTCTTCTTTGTTCTTCGTGAAAGAGTTTTACATATCTGCGATGATCTGTATAATTGGAGGTAAAGATAGTACTGCCATCAAACTTCCAGCTGGCTACAAAGAATAAATAGTCAGTGGCTGGAGCATCTAACACGGCGTCAAGTGCTTCTAGCGAAGGAGTACAAATAGGGCCTGGTGGTAATCCTCTATTCTGATACGTATTATAGGGTGATGAGAGCGCCAAATGCCCGTGCATAATTCTGTTGAGTTTAAAATTGCGAGTCACATATTTTACGGTAGGGTCGGCTTGCAATCTCATTCCTTTATGAAGTCGATTCAGGTAGGTGCTTGCAATTTTGTAGCGATCCTCCTTATCAATACTTTCTTCCTCTACAATGGAGGCCAACGTGCTTACCTCAATGGGGCTTAGGTCTAAGGCTGCGGCCTTTTTCTTTTTTTCTTCCGTCCAATAACGTACCCAGCTAATTTGAAACTGATCTACAATTTTTCTAGGTTCATCGGCCCAGCTTAATTCATAATTATATGGCATTACCAAGGACAATACAGTGTTACTGTCAACTCCATATTTGGATAAAGAATCTTTGTTGGTTAAAAAATGCAAGAGGGTGGTAGAGTCTATTTCCATATCTAGCCGTGTTCCAATTTTTCCAGCAAGATCTTGGAGGGTTCTCTCTTTAATAATACTCAGTTTTACCAAGGACTGCTGTCCATTTCTGATCATTCTTACCAGCTTAAATACACTCATTCCCTTGTTGATCTTGTATCTGCCTGGGCGAATATGTTTTATCTCCATCCAATTGGACACCCATTTGAACCAAGTATTGGAGTGAAGTATTTGTTGTTTTTCTACTTCGTTCAGTAGTTGTGAATATGTGGTTCCTTTGGTGATATAGAAATAAGCTGGGGCTTCTACGGGAACGGCTGGCCCAAAAATCTTGAACAATATCCATACAAATACCAAGCCAATGGCAAACACTATAGTAATGATGTATTTTTTCACCGACATAGAGTCAAATTAATAAAAAAACCCCGCGTTACCGAGGGGTTTTAAATCAATATCGATAGTTGATTAATTTCCAGGTTGTGCAGGGGCAGGGGTAGCAGCTGGTGCTGATGTTGCGGGCATCGTAGTGGCAGGTGCTGGCGCCGTAGCAGGTGCTTGTACGGGAATGGTTGCGCCCGCTGCATCTTTAGCTCTGTCGCTTCCACTTGTGCTGGTACCTTGAGGAATGAAGACTACTGAAAACAAACAAAGTAGGGCCACCACAGCACTAAAAATCCAAGTGCCTTTTTCTAATACATCAGAGGTTTGCTTTACCCCCATGAACTGGGTACTGAAACCTGCAATATTTCCGGCTAATCCGCCACCCTTTGGATTTTGTACTAACACAAAGAATCCAAGTAAAGCAGCGGCTACAATAATAAGAATTACGAAAAGGACTATCATTTTGAAATTATTTTAGTTCGTCAATTTTCGAGACAAAATAAGCGCTTTTGGCGGGCTCCAGCAAACTTAATTTTTGGTATATCTCGCGGGCTTTGGTAAAGTTTCGTTGCTTTATCCAAATATCTGCCATTGCCTCTGTAACCACCTCTTGCTGTTCCAAGGAGCGTCCCGCCAGTTGCTCTACCTTTCTTTCTTCTTTGGGGTCTACCGATTTGCCAATTTCAGAAAGCGGTAGTTTTTTCATGGTTTTAATCCAGTCAGTAAAGCTTTTAAGCTGTTGTCCAAATTTATCCGTTGGCTGTTCATCGATTTTAAATCGAATGCCTTGAGAGGCAAAATAATCAACGGTATGAAAGGGTTCAAATAGTAACTCTTCTTTCGCTTTTTGAGAAGCGGTGGGGGAGAACACGGGTACTGCGGCTTCCGTGATGGAAGTTTCATTTAACAAGTAATGTAACCAATGTCTGTTGCCAATATAAAGACTGGTTTTTTCCAATTCCAACGGCCAGTCATTTTCGTTTTCCAACATCATTTTTTTTACTAGCAATAGTCGAGCCGCGGTCATCCATGGGTATTGATTCACCAGCTGACGAATTTCAGTAAGTTCGCAATCCTCGAGGCCAGGTTTCCCTAATAGATTTTGTGTCAAAACACCAATGCGAATTTACATAGAATTGCTTACCAGTTTGAAAATACTTTATTGAATATCTCGTCAGAGAGGGTACGCACTAATTCATCTCCTAAATTAGATTCAGCTTCTTGAATAGTCTGCGTGCCCTGAAATTCCCAACTTCGGGTAACTTCTACCCTTCTGGTTTCCTCTGTTTTTCTGTCATATAAAGTTACCTGAATACCGACGCTTAAACGGTTAGTAGCAGTTTGTCTTCCTGCAATCGCAGAGGTGATAAAACTATACTGGGTGATGGTGGCACTGATCTCCCAATCCGCATTATCATTGTTGGTTTGGGTAAGGCGAGTTTGTGCCAATACTTTTTGCCGAAATTTATCCGTGAGTTTGGGGCTGAGTTGTGGATTAATATAAGAGGACTTATTCTCAAAGAAATTGATCTTCACCGTTTTGATACTATCAGGAATGGAGGCGTCATTAAAACGATAAACACCGCAGCTACTTCCCAAGGTGGCCAATATAAGGATTCCGGATATCACTAGTGAAGTGAAAAAGCTATTTAGATATTTATTCATTCTTCTATTTCGTATTCTTTTAGTTTTCTATAAAGCGTGCGCTCTCTGATGCCCAAATCTAGTGCAGCATCCTTTCTTTTCCCCTTGTGTTTTTTCAGGGCTTTAATGATGAGCTCTTTTTCTTTGTCAATAATATTCAAACTTTCTTCTACTTCCTCATGCTCCTGAATATCAGCCGTACCATTAAATCCGCCATGAATTACCGGTACGGTTGGGGTATTACCAGAGATCAACGGGCCAGCTACATTGGGACTTCCCGTTCCGGGAAGAAATTCAGCTGTCGGGTTTCTTAATTCTTGTAATTGATTGATGAATTGGGGATGACTTGCAGCAATTTCCGGGTTTTGTAATAGCTCTACAAACATGCGCTTCAATTCCGTTACATCTTTTTTCATGTCGAAGAAAAGCTTGTATAAAATTTCACGCTCGTTGGCAAATTCAGGTTGAGAACCACCCGCGCTTCCAGTTTGCAACATAGGCAAACGGTTGGAAGAATAAGGCTGCAGATATTTTTTTAAAGACTCTGCGGTTATATTTTTATCGGTGGAAAGCACAGAGATCTGCTCCGCAATATTTTTTAATTCGCGAACATTACCTGGCCAAGGATAATTCAATAACACTTGTTTGGCTTCTTCATCTAATTGAACGGAGCCTGTCTTGTATTTGTTGGCAAAGTCAGCAGCAAATTTTCTAAATAATAAATGGATGTCCTCAGGTCTGTCGTGGAGTGACGGAACTCTGATGGGAACCGTGCTCAAACGGTAGTAAAGGTCTTCTCTGAATTTTCCGTTTTGAACCAGTTCCAGTAAGTCGCGATTAGTAGCAGCTACAACCCTTACATCTGTTTTTTGAACTTTAGAAGAGCCCACGCGTAGGTATTCTCCAGTTTCCAGTACACGAAGTAAACGTGCCTGCGTACCTAAGGGCAGCTCACCTATTTCATCCAGAAATATAGTGCCTCCATTAACGGTTTCAAAATATCCCTTTCTGGCATCAACAGCACCGGTAAAGGAACCCTTTTCATGACCAAAGAGTTCGGAGTCGATCGTGCCCTCAGGAATGGCTCCACAGTTGACCGCAATAAATGAATTATGCTTTCTCGCTGAAAGTGAATGAATGATTTGAGAAAACACTTCTTTACCTACACCGCTTTCCCCATTGATAAGTACTGTTAAGTCAGTAGCTGCCACTTGTGTGGCTACTTGCAGTGCATAGTTCAGGGCAGGGGAGTTACCAATGATGTTAAATCGATTTTTAATACTCTGTATATCCATGGCGCTCCTTTTTATTTACACTAAAACCTCTATTATTTCCCCCATTAAGGTGGCCTGTGTACAGTCGGTCACCTTTACTAGTACGAAACTTCCTTTATCAGCTTTAAACCCCTCTTTGGGAAAAACAATTACTTTATTCTGACTATTGCGTCCCTTCCATTCATTCTCATTTTTCTTGCTATTCCCTTCAATCAACACTATAAATGTTTTTTCAAGGTCTTTTTGATTACTTGCTAAGGAAAGTTTGTTTTGAAGATCTACTATTTCTTGTAGTCTTTTTTTCTTTACTACTTCAGGCACATCATCTATATAGCGTCGCTCTGCCAAAGTGCCGGGACGTTCGCTATAGAAAAACATATAGCTAAAGTCATAGCGACTATATTCCATGATTTGTAACGTGTCATGGTGATCTTTTTCTTCCTCCGTACAAAAGCCTGCAATCACATCTGAACTAATGGCACAGTCAGGAATTATTTCACGGATTCGATCCACTTTTGCCATATACCACTCTCTGGTGTAGGTACGGTTCATTAATTGTAAAATACGAGTGGAACCGCTTTGCACAGGAAGGTGGATATACTTACAGATATTTTCATAGTTGGCAATTGTGTGTAGTACTTCGTCAGTGATATCCTTTGGATGAGATGTAGAAAAACGAACGAGTAGTTTGGGAGAGATGAGAGCCACTAGTTCAAGTAATTTCGCAAAAGTGATAGGAGTTTTGTTATTGCCTTCTGGTACATAGTAGTAAGAATCTACATTTTGTCCCAGCAATGTTACTTCGCGATAACCTTTTTCAAAAAGGTCTTTACATTCCTCCAGAATACTAAGATGATCGCGACTTCTTTCACGTCCGCGGGTAAAAGGAACCACACAGAAAGAACACATGTTGTTACATCCGCGCATGATGCTAACAAATGCACTAACACCATTGCTGTCTAAACGCACAGGAGCAATATCGGCATAGGTCTCTTCACGACTGAGTAACACGTTCACCGCTTTTTGACCACCGGCCGCTTCTGCAACCAAAGAGGGTAAGGCGCGGTAGGCGTCAGGACCTACTACGATGTCCACTAATTTTTCTTCTTCTAAAAATTTAGACTTCAATCGCTCGGCCATGCAACCTAACACTCCTACCAGTAGTTGCTTATTATTTTTCTTAAGCTTTTTGAATTCCGTTAATCTTTTACGAACGGTCAGTTCTGCTTTTTCACGAATAGAGCAGGTGTTGATGAAGATCAAATCAGCATCTTCTAAATTACGTGTAGCCCCAAATCCCTCTTTGTTCAAAATAGAAGCCACCACTTCGCTATCGGCAAAGTTCATCTGACAGCCATAACTTTCTATATAAAAGCGTTTGACGTATGAATTGGGGTCCTGCTGAAAAGGTGCATAGGCTTCTCCCTGCCTCGCTTCATCATGCACTTTTTCTATGGTCAATTCTTGCATTATTTCTTCAGATTTGGACAGCAAATATACCACTCATGGGGCGATTCTGACAGGTTGTCACTCTCCTTTAACATAATGGACGCTTGTAATGGGTATATTTGGGCTCTAAATGACTGGTTTGAAGCAAGTTTTACTATTTATCTTCTTTTGTACGCTAAGCTTTCAGCTCCTTTTGGCACAGGAAAAGCAAGGGCAAGGCTTGTTGACCGGTAATGT
>JBMSWW010000105.1:0-5695 GCA_049425065.1 Chitinophagaceae bacterium | reverse complement strand
AAGTGTCTGCAGCCCCCAGCAATACCTCCTTCCCCGCATTCTTAAAATTATATGCCAACTTTCCAATGGTGGTTGTTTTGCCCACCCCATTAACCCCGACTACCAAAATAATATATGGCTTCACTGGAAGGTTAGATTTAAAATCGTAACTATTTGAATTTGAAGATTCTAAAAGTATTTCTTGAATTTCTTGTTGAAGTAATTGATTAAGCTCCTGTTGCGTAAAATACTTCTCTTTGGCCACCCTTTTCTCCACACGGTCAATAATCCGCAAGGTAGTTTCTATACCCACATCTGCCCCCACTAAGGCCTCTTCAAGGTTGTCCAACACCTCTTCATCCACGGTAGACTTACCCGCTATGGCTTTCGTGATCTTGGACAAAAAACCTTCTCTGGTCTTTTGTAACCCCTGATTCAGAGATTCTTTTTCTTTTTTGCCAAATAAATTGTCTAAAAAACCCATGTTGTTTAATTAATAGAGGTTAACTCCAATAAAAAAGCTGTCACACCGGAGGCATGACAGCTATATCATCAGCCCCACGGCTGGGGCAATTTTACAATTACTTCTGAGCTAAAAATTCTTTCACTTTGTCTTTGTGAACCATTTGCTCTTTGAAGGTGTAGGCACCCGACTTAGGACTACGAACAGCCTTTATAACTTTTGTATAGTTCTTTGCTTCTGCGGCCTGCTTGGGGTCTTTCTTGATCGCGGTTTTTGCTGCTTTTGCCATGATTACTTATTAATAAGTACGAAAATTATTACTTGATCTCTTTATGAACCGTTACCTTCTTAAGGATAGGGTTATACTTTTTCAATTCCAAACGCTCAGGATTGTTCTTTTTGTTTTTCACAGTGATATAACGGCTAGTGCCGGGCTGACCACTGGTCTTATGCTCAGTGCACTCAAGAATTACCTGTACGCGGTTTCCTTTCTTTGCCATGATCGGGTTACTTTAATTAGTTAGATTTTTTCTCCCTGGGCGCGCAGTTGCTTAACCACAGAGTACAGTCCATTTTTATTGATCGTACGGATTGCTTCAGTAGACAATTTCAACGTGATCCATTTATCCTCCTCTGCTAAATAGAATTTCTTCTTTTGCAGATTGGGCAGGAAACGACGCTTTGTTTTGATATTGGAGTGAGAAACTTTATTTCCTCCAATAGGCGTTTTTCCGGTTACCTGACATACTCTCGCCATGTTTACACAATTTTGGGAGGGCAAAGGTAGGGAAAACTAAGAGAACCCAGCGCTAAAACCTGCTTTTTTTTCCGCTATTTCAGGATTTGGGGCAATGAGAGACTCTTTTACCCCTCCCCGCTTTTGCGGAAACCTTGTTTTAAGATACCTTCGCACCCTGTTGGGTCAGTAAATGTCCGACGATTGAACAGGTAAACCTTTAATAATATTCGATTTATGGCATTTGATGTAATAGTACTGGGCAGTGGCCCCGGCGGGTATGTAGCCGCCATCAGAGCTTCTCAATTAGGTCTGAAAACAGCTATTGTTGAAAAAGAAAGTCTGGGAGGCGTTTGCCTTAACTGGGGTTGTATTCCTACCAAGGCACTGCTGAAAAGTGCACAGGTGAATGAATACATCAAACATGCTAAAGATTTCGGTATTCAAGCCACTGGTCAGCCGCAGTTTGATGCCGTGATCAAAAGAAGCCGTGGCGTTGCCGATAAGATGAGCAAGGGCGTACAGTTTTTGATGAAAAAAAATAAGATCGAAGTGATAATGGGCTTCGGCAAATTGGCCGGAAAAGGTAAGTTGGAGGTAACCGATAAAGATGGGAAAAAACAAATAGTAGAAGGTAAGCATATCATTTTGGCAACAGGCGGAAGAAGTCGTCAACTACCCTCCATGCCCATCGATGGTCAAAAGATAATCGGCTATCGCGAAGCCATGGTTCTCCCTATGCAACCCAAATCAATGATTATTGTAGGAAGTGGGGCTATTGGCGTTGAGTTTGCATATTTCTACAATAGCATGGGCACCAAAGTGACAATTGTTGAGTTTTTACCAAGAATCGTACCCGTGGAAGATGAGGACATCTCCAAAGAGTTAGAAAAACAATACAAAAAAAATGGAATTGATATCATGACCAACAGCGAGGTAACCTCTGTGAATACTTCCGGTGCGGGCGTGAAAGCCAAGATAAAAACGGCCACAGGTGAAACAGTCCTTGAAGCAGATATTTTATTGAGTGCTGTGGGTGTAACTCCAAATATTGAAGGCATCGGTTTAGAAGAACTGGGCGTTAAAACTGATAAGGGAAGAATTCAGGTAGATAAGTTTGGTCAAACTAATATTCCCGGTATCTATGCCATTGGAGACTGCTCTCCCGGGCAGGCGCTCGCACACGTAGCAAGCAAAGAGGCCATCAACTGTGTGGAGGCTATTGCCTACAATGAGAAAAAATATAATCACCAGCCTGAGCCTATTGATTATAACAACGTACCCGGCTGCACCTATTGCGTTCCTGAAATTGCTTCTGTGGGGTATACAGAGAAACAAGCTCGTGATGCAGGCTACGAAATTAAAGTGGGCAAATTCCCTCTCAGTGCCAGTGGAAAAGCCTCCGCTGCAGGCCATACGGAAGGATTTGTAAAAGTGATTTTTGATGCTAAATACGGCGAATGGCTTGGCACGCATATGATCGGTTATAATGTAACCGAGATGATTGCACAGACAGTTACGGCTCGAAAACTGGAAACCACTTATCATGAAGTGTTGAATTCAATTCATCCACACCCCACTATCAGCGAGAGTGTGAAAGATGCTATTGAAGTTGCCTACGGAGAGGCGATTCACCTGTAAGACAATAAAAGAGAGGGCCCCCGGAAACGGGGGCCCTGTTCATAAGCTAAATAAGTGGTTGCGACCTGTAAACCCAACACTTGAGATCATAGGCAGTAAAAAAGGGGGAAACGCTGCACCGCTTTAACATTTTTTATAATATTCCTCCCGCTAATGCGGAATATCCCTTCATAACTTGGCAATATTTATGAAACATCTTTTTTCCAATTTTTCGCTCACCGTATCATTTTTATTCCTTTTTTCCTGTAACAACGCTGGCAATGGAGAGAATAATGGGCCTACCAATTTTGGAGAAAATTTAAACACTGTTAAAAGTCTTAGCTACTCATTGATTGCCGCATAC
The DNA here is from genome assembly GCA_049425065.1 of Chitinophagaceae bacterium. Lineage (GTDB taxonomy): Bacteria > Bacteroidota > Bacteroidia > Chitinophagales > Chitinophagaceae > JJ008. Next base: position 2,533 of record JBMSWW010000105.1, on the reverse strand, counting down.
CCACACGATACCAGTTCATATACCCAAGGTTTGCAATTCTACAATGGGCGTTTGTTTGAAGGAACAGGCTTGTACGGTAATTCAGCGCTGTTTGAAACGGAGTTGTCCACCGGAAAAAAGAAAAAGGGAATTAAGCTCAACAACTCCTTTTTTGGAGAAGGGATCACCATTGTGAATGATACCATTTATCAGCTAACCTGGAAGGAACAAAAAATCTTTGTCTATACACTCGACTTTAAAAAAATAAAAGAACTACCCTTAGATAAAGAAGGATGGGGTCTCACCTATAATGGAAAAGAACTAATTCTCAGCAATGGTAGCGGGGAACTTTTTTTCTATACACCAAACGATTTTCAATTGGTACGCACGCAATTGGTGACTGATAACGGAAGCCCTAGCTATAACCTAAATGAAATGGAATTTGTAGAGGGCTTTATTTTTGTAAACCAATACAATACTCCAAATATTTTAAAAATCGATCCTCAGTCTGGGCAAGTAGTTGCAAAAGTTGACATCACAAGTCTTTGGAATCAGGCCCGCCAATTATACCCACAATCCGAAGTTCCTAATGGAATAGCTTACGATGTCAACACTAAAAAATTCTATGTAACCGGGAAATGGTGGCCGCAAATATTCGAACTACAGTTCAGTCAGTAAGAGGCAATGTAAATTAAGGAGCTACAACGTTCCTTATCTCTCCAGGCTTTACTGTTAGAAGTAAGTCCCGCCCAAATAGAAGGCAGCAACTGAAGTTTTCCTGTTTTATATTTTGAACTGAGCATCGACACATAAAAACTATCGAACCACATAGGCTTGATAGTTTCCAGACTGAGTTGATTTTTAGCAAGCAATAATCTCATAGCCGAGGGTGAAAAATGATAGAGATGACGTGGTACGTCATACGCTGCCCAGTGAGCCCCAAAATGGTTGGCATCCTCCGCCGTATAATTAGGAACTGCGATTATCAATTTACCCTTTGGTTTCAAAAGTTTTTTTAGCTGTTGTACATAACGTTGCAGTTCGTGTACGTGCTCTAATACATGCCAAAGGGTAATTACATCAAACTGTGCCGGAGCTAACTCAAAAAAGCTATTGGTGTCTGACAATATAACGCCGAACTCTTTATACGCCACTTTACGTGCACCTTCATCAGGTTCCAGTCCTGTTACTTGCCAACCCGCTTTTTTCATATAGCCAGCAAAAGTCCCGGTACCACTACCCATATCCAGCAATTTGCCAGTAGAAAGACCGGTAGTTTTTTGGATTAGATTTTTCTTTTGCCCTAACGTAATTTTTCTGACTTGACGGTAAAGCTGATTAACAATCCCTTTGTTACTATTAGTATGAGAAATATACTCTTCAAATTGATAATAAGGAGCAATGGAATTTGCCGAAGGAAAATCTTGAGTAAACCGTAGCGTACAATCATCACATTCCACCAGGGGAAACTCTTTTTTTGAAACGGAAAAATCGGTAACTGAAAAAAGAGTTTTCAATTGAGAGGACCCACAAATCGGGCAATGAGTATAGTGCACCAAATCGTTCAAAGTAATTATCTATTTACTTTAACAGACTCTACTACCAAACGAGGATTAGCAATTGTATCAGGAGTTGGCGAATAGTTAAAAATATAAAATGACCAAAATGCCACCAATAAAACAAATGCTGCAGCTCCCAGCCATAAGTCAATTGAAACTTTTTTGGTTTTAGCATTTAAAATTGCTGTCATTTCAACAGAACTACGATGATCCTCCCCTACTCTTATCTGATGAGCTGCATTCTTGCTGATCAATTTTTCTGCGCGAACAGGTAGCCCTTCATAAGCTGGGCTTGATTCCGGGGTAAATAAAATTGATTTACTTTCCTTTACTTGCCAGACACCTACACCTTTCCAACTAACAGTTTTCTGATGCTGCAAGGTAGAAACCCATTCCTTTATAAACTGGTGGTACTGATCTTCAATTTGTTGGGACCCCAGCCCTAACTTTTTGGCGGCCCAAGCAATAAACTCAGCTTTTCCATTGACAGTGGCAGGGGTCTTAAATTCCAAGGATGAAGCAGGGGCAATTATTTGTCTTCCTGAGATATCCAATTGAGCTACTATACGTTTCACACTTAATTCACCTACTCCTTGGAGGGGTAGTTTTTTAGCCGTTGCCAGATATTCTATGAATAAGGGAATCAATTTTTCTTTTTTTGACTTGGCAAAAATACGACTCCTGCGGTACAATTAAATCCATATACCGGATACTGATTCCAACGTTGGTAGGTATTATTAAATAAATTATTGAATTGCGACCAAAAACTAACTGTTTGCGTTAGTTTAAATTCCAATCCCGCATTAAAATCAAAGGCGCCACCGAGTCGTTTGTCATTTCCTTCTTTAAGCAAATATTTTGCTCCTCTCCAAGCAAACATATCCGCTTTAATCAGAAGGTCTTTTAAAACAGTTAGTTTGACATTAGCATTGAACTCCATCGGTAAAATACCCCAAGCATACGCATGTGTACGCAGTCCCTAAAACTGGTTAATC
>JBMSWW010000104.1:0-5764 GCA_049425065.1 Chitinophagaceae bacterium | reverse complement strand
GATTCTTCCCAGCTTCAATTTGCCCCCTTGCCAGGCATACTTATCAATCTCCATTCCTTTCTCATTGGTCTGATAAGGATTTAAATTGGCCGAAGCATTAATATTGATTTTCTCAAACAAGGTGGTGCGCACATAAAATAAATTACTACTAGACAAGCGCATAGAATCACGCAATAGATCGTAAGAAGAATTAAAACCAAAACCTTCAATGAGCATCATTTTTTTTATAGCGGCTTTACCCGTGTCTTTTTTAGAGCGGTATTTCATCTCTAAATTATTGTCTACACCAAAAGAAATCATTCCGGTTGTACGGGTAGAGGTATTAAAGAGTACCTGCCCTCCCATATCATTATAGTATACTACTCTTCCGGTGGTATCTACCTGAGTAGAACGAATATGATTGCGGTTTAAATCAGGAGAATAACTCAAGGCTAATTGAGGACGAATCACATGTCGAATAGCCAGCACTCTCGACTTTTTAAATTGATACATACCATAGAGCGCTGTATTGAATCCCAACGAAAAACTAGTTCTCTGGTCTATGAAAAGTCCTTTTTTGGTAACTGTATCTACCTTCTTCAAGTTATTATCCCACTGATAAGTGGTAATTCTTTGCAACCATGTTTGACTATAGCTAATGCCAGGCGATACAATAATTCTTCCTCCTAAAATGGGTGGCAATGACAAGGTGATGGGTACACTATGGTTAGCGGCCCACTGAGCCGTATCTAGTAAGTATTTGAAAAAGGGTTTCACCCCATTTTTTCCATAGGTAAGCGTGTCATAAAAGTTAACTGTGTTTGAAAAATTACCATTGTAACCAACACCTAATTTTTCATACCACTTAATTGCCCCTGATGATTTTCTTCGCTGGAAGGGGTAAATCGTATTTACAGTAAAAGCACCGTTGGGGAGACTGATATTGATTAGTCCTAGGTTATTATTCTGAGAGTGTGTAGCACTTAACGAAAGATTAAATGGTTTATTCTTCCAGTTCTTGGAGAAATTAATGGAAGAACTCATAATATTTTGAAATGGTAAAAAGGCATTACCTGGAATACTTCTATTGAACTTAGTAGACCCAGCATTTACGTTCGCAGAAAAAGTTACCCCAGGCCTGGCCCTGCTATCTACGGCATGATTCCAGGATATACTATACACTTTGTTATTGGTAAAATCGGGATCCCCTTTAAAATTTTGTTTGGAGGATCTATAATTAAAACTAAAGCCGCCGCTATATCGATAGCGTTTTCGATAGGTAGCTCTTAGAGCGGTTGCCCACTCCCCATAGGAAAAAATATCTCCCTCTACTCTTGCATCCCAGTAATCATTAATCACTTTGTAATAGCCGATCCCTTGCATCCCTATGCCACGCACTTCGTCGGTTATGAAATTAGGTCGTAATAATCCTGAATGACGTCCCTGACTAAGGGGATAAAAACCAAAGGGCAAGTAAATGGGCACGGGAACTCCTTCAAATTCCGGATGAGCGGGGCCAGATACCGCCAATTTTTGAGTGACCACTTTCATTTTACCAGATACAAAAGCAAAATGCGGTTCATCTAACATGCAGGTGGTAAACTGCGCTTTCTTAATAAAAGTAGTGCTCGCATTCACTTTTTTAGCTTCTTCTCCAATCACTAATATTTCTCCTTGTTGGGTGTACGTTTTTTTGGTTAGCCCTATTTGAGTTTTAAAATTGTATCGAATAGTATCATTAGTCATTTCAGACTCGCCTGTTTTGAAAAAGGCAGGCTCCTTGGTAGTCCCTGCACTATCTAAAGATCGAACGGCGGTTACGATCTGGGTACGTTGATCCACTTCCAGTGTGGGGGCTGTCAATAAAATATCTGTGTAGGTAGTTTTCGTTTTCCCGTGAAGAATTACTTTTTTCCCTTTGATTAGTATCACTGCAGAGTCAGCTGCTTCATATTTCAACGGAGCTTCCAAGGTATCAGATGAACGTTTCAAGCGAAAGGTGTCCACTGTCACTTTAAGAGAATCTTTCATGGGTTGAACAGCAGGTACAGTATCTTGTTGCGCTGTTAAGAAACTGCGAAAAAAACGGTAAGGAGATGCGTTTGCTTCAGTTATACACGCTTGGGTATAAATTAAAAGCACGGTCAATACCTTTAATAAGCAGCAATTTGGCTTAAATTTGTAGTCCACGTCCATGCAAGGGAGCAAATGTACTTCTTTATGCTGGGGTGAATGCCTGCAGGGGCCTAACAAAATGTGAATTTTGCCTGTTTTATTACTATGATCCAACGAATTGTCATTTTATTTCTGGTCGCCGGCGGCATTTTATCCTTCTCGTCTTTTGTTAGAGAAAGCCCCGCCAAGCGGAACCAAAACCCTATTTCAACCATCGTTATTGATCCCGGCCATGGAGGTACAGACGCGGGAGCTAGAGGCCGTTACTCGTATGAAAAAGATATCTGCTTATCCATTTCATTGAAATTAGGAGAGTTGATCGCAAAGGAGTTTCCTGAGGTTAAAATTTTATATACCCGCAAAGAGGATACTTATCCCACCTTGTATGACCGCGCCAAGTTTGCTAATGAAAATAAAAGTGACCTCTTTCTTTGCGTTCACGTTAATGCAGCCCGTGGTCAACGCAAGGCAGAGTTGATTGGCTATAAAACAGTCACTTACTACACAGGCAAAGGAGCTAGCCGAAAAAAGAGAACTAAAAAAGTTCCTCAATATCGCTACGTAAACTTACCCAGCCAGGCAAAAGGAACTGAAACCTATATTTGGGGAGCCCATCGAAGCGAAGACAAGGAACTGGCCGTAATTGAAAATGCACCCATGATGCAGGAAGAGAATTTTGAGCAAAAATATTGAAATGTTGACGTCAACTCCCCTGAATTCATAGCCATCTCACTGCTAAAAACTAAACAATATTTTAAACGTAGTGCCACCCTAGCTGGATTTATACAAGATGAATTTGCCAAAGTTGGGCGCGTGGACAGAGATGTTCGTCAAAGAGGGATTGGCATCTGGGTGTTACAAGCCACCGCCATGCCCAGTGTGTTAGTGGAAACTGGTTTTATTTCAAACCCCGAAGAAGAAGATTATTTAAATAGCCCTGAGGGACAACTCGAGTTATCAGAATGTATGGTGAAAGGACTAAAAAATTATAAAAATTGGTTAGCTCAACGCCAACAAGGAACCAATACCAATACCGCAACTCCTAATAATACTTTTGAAAAAACACTTTCTTTTTTGAAAGAGGTAGAAGCAAGAGATAAAAGGAATACCCCATGAAGATAAGTAACGAAACAAAAGTAGGCGCTTTAACTATAGTAGCGCTAGCACTTCTTTTTATAGGGTTTAATTACCTAAAAGGAAAGAATGTATTCTCTACCTCCAAAAAAATACATGCCGTATTTACTGATTTAGGAACATTGGAAAAATCCAATGAAGTTAAGATCAACGGACTACCTATTGGCTCAGTGTATCAAAAACAGGAGAAAGACAAAGATGTTAGCGCGGTGGTAGTAACTATTAATCTAACCAGAGATGTAAATATCCCCAAAAACTCAGTTGCTTATATTTCCTCTAGCTTGGTAGGATCTTCCTTTATTGTGATTGAAAGAGGAGATTCTAAACAAATGTTAGAAGATGGAGATACTATTCAAACTCGATTAGAAACGGGTATCCTAGGAGACGTAAAAGCACAACTCGATCCCACAATCAGTAGTGTTAGAATGATTTTAGATTCTTTAAAGAAAACGCTCGGAGCTGTCAATAGTACCCTAGATGCACCTACTCGAGAAAACCTACGCCAAACGGTAGCAAACTTAAATGAATCAAGTGCCTCCTTAAAGCAATTGTTAAATCAAGAACAGGGTCTTTTAGTTAATACGTTGCAAAATATTGAAACCCTCTCTTCTCGGTTAAAAGATAATACAGGTGAACTAACGGCCACCATAAAAAATACAAGGAAGTTTTCGGAACAATTGGCCTCGTTAGAATTAAAGTCTACCTCAGACTCTCTTAGTGTGTTAATTAATGAACTTAAAACTATGGCCAGCTCTTTGAATCGTGGAGAAGGCACCATGGGCGCTTTATTAAAGGATAGAAATATTTACGATCAGCTGAATCAAGCAATTCTTAGTGCCGAAATTCTCTTGGATGACCTAAGAGCTCACCCTAAGCGATACGTAAACGTTTCAGTTTTTGGTAAAAAAGACAAAAGCGGCCCACTAACATCGCCTGGAAAAAAAGACACCACCCCCAGCAGCAATAAATGACCCGATTTTTATCACTGATCATATCCTCTGTCCTTTGGATGATCCTAGCATCCATCACTGTCCACGCGCAGATAAACACGGTACCTCTTGATACACTCAACAATAAAATTGATTCCAATAAAATACAGATACTAGGATCTGACAGACTTACCTTTTTAAAAATAGATGATAGTACCTCACTGCAAATATTAGCAGGCAATGTTAAGCTGAAACAAGGTAATGCCTACTTCTATTGCGACAGCTGTGTGTTGAATAACGCGGCCAATAATTTTGAAGCTTGGAATAATGTTCACCTAAAAGATTCTGACAGCATAAATGTTTATGCTAAGCATTTGGTGTACCGCATTGATAAAAAGTTGGCTAATTTGGATGGAGGTGTACGTCTCTCCGATGGAAAAGCCACGCTAAGTACTCCAGACTTGGAATACGACATGAACACAGATATCGGTACCTATAAAAAAGGAGGTCGTGTTATCAATAAAAAAACAGTACTCACTAGTGACGAAGGATATTATTATGCTTCATTAAAAGATATTTATTTCAAAAAGAATGTTGTCTTAAAAGACCCTGCTTATCAAATTAAAACAGACTCCTTACTTTATAATACTGGCACGCAGACCAATCGATTCATTGCACAGACTGTTATTAAAGACAGTAGTGGCAGAACTATAGAAACCAAAGAAGGATACTATAATACGGTATCTGGGAAGGCCGAGTTTGGCCAACGCCCCATTATTAAAGACGGTGCCACCACCGTGATTGGAGATAGGATTGCTTTTAATGATAGTTTGGGTACTTCGCAAGCCGCTGGGAATGTAATTGTCACCGATACCGAACAAGGAACTACCCTTCTAGCGGGCGAAATGTTCCGTGACAAAAAAAAAGAAAGAATTCTCGCCACGGGAAAACCCTTGATGATCATTAAGCAAGATAATGACTCCATTTACCTTGCAGCTGACACTATTTATTCCTCAAGACACGAAGACAAAGACAGTTCACTTCGATATCTAGAAGCCTTTCATCACGTAAGAATTTTTTCTGACTCCCTGCAAGGCGTAAGTGATAGTCTCTATTATTCTTATAAAGACTCCACCTTTAGGCTGCTCACCGATCCTGTATTATGGTCAAACGGCAATCAAATTACCGGAGACACTATCTGGCTTCATACTAAAAACAAAAAAGCAGATCGATTAAAAGTTTTTGAAAATTGCATGCTGGTAAGTCTGGTGGAACCTAGTGTTTACAACCAAATTGGATCCGTAAGAATGGATGGCTATTTCACTGCAGGTAGTCTGGATTCTGTAAGAGCATTGGGATATGCAGAATGTATCTATTTTTTACAAGACGAAGACAGTGCCTACACTGGCATCAATGAATCCAAAAGTGACATTATCGATATTTATATAATTGATAAGGCATTGGATAAAGTTGTGTTCAGAAGCGAGGTTACCGGTACTATTTGGCCCATCCAACAAAAAGACCCAGCTGCCATGCGCCTACCGAAT
>JBMSWW010000103.1:0-5805 GCA_049425065.1 Chitinophagaceae bacterium | reverse complement strand
CTTTGCCACAGGTAGATTATGGGGTGAAAGTGCGTCAAGATGAAGTGAAGATCGGTCAATTGATTGCAGAACTTATAGAAGATGGTAGCACCTTACAAATGGGTATCGGAACCATTCCCGATGCCGTGTTACGTTCTTTACATAGTCATAAGAACTTAGGGGTCCATACAGAAATGTGTAGTGATGGAATAATTGATCTGGTAGACAATGATGTGATCAATAATACCAAAAAGAAGATACACCCCTATAAAACAGTCACCGGATTTGCGGTGGGTACTCGTCGCTTGTATGACTATGTGAATGATAATCCTTCCTTTGTATTTCTAGATATTGATTACGTGAACGATCCTCACGTGATCCGTCGTAATCCTAAAGTAGTGGCCATTAATAGTGCCATAGAAGTCGATCTCACCGGTCAGGTTTGTGCAGACTCCATCGGTACTCGCCAATTTAGTGGAATCGGCGGACAAATGGATTTTATGCGCGGCGCGGCGTTGAGCGAAGGCGGAAAGCCCATCATTGCGTTAACCAGCAGAACGAATAAAGGTGTTAACAGAATTGTTCCCTTCTTGAAACAAGGGGCAGGCGTAGTTACTACAAGGGGTCATATTCACTATGTAGTAACAGAGTATGGTGTCGCTTACTTGTTTGGTAAAAATCTCCGAGAACGCGCCAAAGAGTTGATCAGTATTGCCCATCCAGATGACCGAGAAATGTTAGAGCGCGAAGCTTTTGATCGCTTCAAACGTTTCTAAGTGTTCCCGCCTTATTTACCTAAGGACTATTTCTTGGTGGCGGACTTTTGGATATGATCCAGTTTGGCTACATAAAGACTGCGTCCATGTGTACCGATCACAATTTCATTGTCTCTACTTTGAATAGCAATGTCATGAACGGGTACTGAGTAAGGCATTCCCGCATGCCAGCCTTTGTACGTTTGTCCACCATCGGTACTTACATACACCCCGCCGTCTGTACCTACATACAGAATCTGTGGGTTTGTAGGATCTTCACGAATTACATTCACCGATTCAAGGGGAAGGTTTCCACTGATATTTTTCCAACTACTACCGCCATCTTCACTTACAAAAACATAGGGATTAAAATGATCGAATCGATAACCATTCAGCGTTACATAGACTCTATTTACCACATGACAAGACGCTACTACTCGACTCACCCATAGTTGCTTGGTGTCAATACCCTGGGTGGTTGTTTTTTTCGATACTTTTTTTCCATTACTGGTTAGCGTAAGGGTAGTGGCTTGATTCAAAGAAGACCAGGTATTGCCTCCGTCCATTGAGCGATGCAGAAGTCCATCATCAGTGCCTGCATATAGTAAACCAAATTGTAAAGGCGATTCGTCAAGGGTGGTGATAGTGCCATAAGGTACATTACCTTTAATACCTCCACGAGTAAGATCACTACTCAGTGTAAATAACGTATCTCCTTTATTGAGAGAACGATGAAATTTATTGCTGCCATAGTAAAGAATATCAGGTTGATGTTTACTCAATAAAATGGGGGTTAGCCAGTTAAAACGCAAAGGCTTTTCTCCAAGATCATGTTGTGGACGAATCATAATAAGCGCCCCTCTTTTCTCTTTGTTATAACGACCATACACTCCGAATTGAGAACCGGAGTAAACAGTAGTGTTATCTCGTTTGTCAACCTGTGCATACATACCGTCTCCTCCATTGATCCGCTTATATCCGTATTGTCCATTTTCAAGCCAAGCAATATTTTCTCGGTACGTTGAGGGCCCCCACCAGCTTCCGTTATCTTGCAAGCCCCCGTACACGTTATATGGCTTTGCGTCATCTACCGTGATCGCATAGAACTGTCCTATCGCCGGCGTATTGGCTTTGAACCAATTTTTTCCATTATCGTACGTAATATTCACACCTCCGTCATTACCGTTGATCAAATGAGAATCTCTCAAGGGGTTTACCCAAAGTGCATGATGATCAGCGTGAACATTGGCTTTATCAATCGTGGTAAAAGTCTTTCCACCATTTGTCGATAATTGCAAGGTGGTTCCCAGAATAAAAATTTTATCAGGGTTGGTAGAAGAGCCATAGATCTTGGCAAAATAATAGCCATAGGTGCTAAAAATACTGATGGGTTTTTCGTTTGCTTTTTTCCAAGTATCACCACCATTCTCACTAACATAAACTTCGCAACCGGCAATGCCTGAATTTTGAAAACCATCATCAGCGTCTAACCAATCCCAAATGGCCGTGGGAGATAATGTGCCGTTGGCCACTCTTTCTTTAATGCTTGCTGCGCGGTGTTGTTTAGGAAAACGATTCTTTTTTAAAAAGCTATCCAGCTTTGCATTATCAAGCTCCGCAAAGGAGGCTGCATTGATATTTTTAAATTGCTCCTTTTGATAGGCCGAACTATCAATGGTTTTTTCTTTAGCAGGCAGCGGCGTATTATTATCAACAATGGCGTAGATCTTTTTAGCGTCTCCTGAATAGATCCACAACCCAATTCTACCTACTTTATTTCCTTCCACAAATCCATTGCCGATGCCTGTTATTTTTTTCCAGCTGTTACCTCCGTCTACACTACGGTAGATGCCACTTCCAGGACCACTCTCCTCAAACTTCCAGGCCTTACGGCTCCGTTGCCACATAGCTGCATAGAGTGTATTAGGCTTCCCGGGATGCATGGTTACTTCAACGCAACCGGTTTCCTCATTAATGTATAAGGACTGCGTCCATGTTTTTCCTCCGTCATTGGTCATGTATACTCCTCTTTCTGAATTCGAAGAATAGAGATGACCCATTACAGCTATCCAGGCTCTTTGTGGATTCTGAAGGTCTAGTTGAATAGCGCCAATATGATGAGAGTCTGGCAGCCCCAGGTACTCCCAAGTTTTTCCATTGTTCACAGTTTTATAAACGCCAGTACCTGCGTAGGAAGAACGACTACTGTTTACTTCTCCGGTGCCCACCCATATAACACGAGGTTGACTTTTCCAGTTTACGGCGATGTCTCCAATAAAATGAACAGATAAACTATCCATAATGGGAGTAAAGCTCTGTCCATTATTTAAGGTGTGCCAAAGTCCGCCAGTGGCATAGGCTACATAAAACTCCGTGGGGTCCTCCGGATTTACATCAAGATCAACCACCCGTCCACTCATAATAGTAGGCCCAATGTTGCGGAACGCAACACTATTGAGTAGGCTGTCACTCAATAGCGCTTTACGCAGTTCAAAAGAACGAAGACGCTCTACGCCATTAGTGGGCAGCACTTGTGCCACCACCGTGGTGAAAAAACTAAGTACGAAAAGCGCGGATACATAAAAATGACTGATTCGGAAAGTTGGCATAGCGATTGATTTCAGGTTGTAAATTCGAGGTACTCAAACTTACTAAAATGCGAGCATTCCTTTATTGCTTAGTTTTCTCCTCTTTCACCGCTAGCGCGCAATGGAAAGACTTTTTACTTACCAAGAGGGGAGACACCTTGAATCGAGTGGACTTGGTAGGCAAAAAACAAGGCCCTTGGGTGGTTACGGTGCCTGAGCTCAGAGGGGAAAGGGGCTATGAAGAAGAAGGATATTTTGTAAATGATCAAAAAGAAGGAATCTGGAAGAAGTTCTCTCCCGAAGGGGTAAAGATTGCAGAAGAGAATTATCGCTGGGGAAAGTTACAGGGCAAGCAACTATATTTTTCTTTTAATGGAGGACTGATCCGGGAAGAATCCTGGAGAGCCATGGATCCTGCCAATGCCTATGATACTGTGGTCATATATGATTTAAAGGATCCTGATAAAATGGTGGGAGAAGTGGTGGTAAAAAATGAAGGTTTGTCTATGCGTCACGGACAATTTGTATACTATGACCCTCGAACGGGATCTGTATTACAAACTGAATATTATGTGATGAATAAATTGCAGGAAGAGGCTGAACAAAAACCTATCAGAGATACTATACCCAGAGAATTACCTCGGGTAGTTCAGGAGTTTGACAAAAAGAAAAAGCGTAATTAACGCTTTTGCATGCTAAAATACCGATGGAAGAAAAGTAGCTGGTACTCAATGGCATTGGTCCAGTATTTCCAGTCGTGTTTGCCAGGTCGAGAGATATAATCGTGTGGAATTTTTTTAGCTACTAATTTTTTATGTAACGCTTCATTCACTGGAAAAAAGAAATCATCTACTCCACAATCAATGATCATAGCCAGCGTATCTTTTGGATATTGATCAATGAGGTTGATTACTGAATAGTCTTCCCAGTGTTGGGGAAATTGTACACTATCTCCTAATAGTCTGTTCAACTCCCAGTTTTTTCTGAAGGGACGAAGGTCCACTCCGCCACTCATGCTACCACAGGCGCCAAAAGTGGAAGCATTTCTCAGTCCTACATAAAGCCCGCCGTGTCCTCCCATACTTAAGCCCGTTATGGCTCTAGCACTTCGCTGTACAAGAGTGGGGTAGTGGGCATCAATGTAGGCGGGGATTTCTTTTCCCACGTAGGTTTCCCATCGAATACTGTCATTTAATGGGCTATCCAAATACCAATTGTTCTTTCCTTCCGGACATACTATAATCATGCGAAACTGATCGGCATATTGTTGCAAAGAGGGAACTCTGAGTATCCAATTGGCATACCAACCGCTATACCCATGTAGCAAATAAGTAACCGGAAATCTTGCTTGTTCCTTTTCGTTGTCAGAAGGGACAATGACCACACAACGATAGGATTGCTTCATGGTAGGGCTTTCTACCCAGACCGTGTCTACAACAGCGGCCCGGGCAGAAAATGTTCCTACTAGTATTGCAATGGCAAAAAGAAGTTTTCTCATGCTTGCGAATTAGAATCCTTTTTTAGCTTCCATGGCCCGCTGCATAGGATTGCCGGCCTGTCCGCCAGCGCCACGACGAGGACCTTGTCCTTGCTTAAACAAATTAAAGCGTGAGGGGGCAGAAATAGTATTCCACCCATTGTTGCTTTCATCAATGTCCGCCGTTTCGCGCATAGGGTCTAGCTTAATAGACGCTACTTCTTTATTTTTTACAAATGACTTCACTACTTTTTTCTCATTGAGTCTCCAAATCTGTGCAGGAATTCGATCTACTTCTTTAGATCCATCTTTGAAGGTCCACTCTACAATGATGGGCATTACCAGTCCTCCTTTGTTGGAGAAGGTAAGCTCATATTGATGCAGGTTAGCGTAGCGCGCTTTTTCTTCATCGCTCAATTTTTCAGGAGTGCTTCCGCCGAAAGACACTTCTACTTTGGAAGTATCATAAGGCTCCAATCCGCGGGCATAGCGCCAGTAAAAATCGCGAAGGGTGGTGTCTACATCTGTTTCAAAAATGATACGTTTGTCTTCTCTGTTGCGAATTTTAGAAATATCTTCAAAAGAATTTACCAGAGGTTTGTCGGCGGAGCGCTTCATAGTGGTGGCTCTTCCTCTTCCCATGGCCGCCGCAGTGTCAACTACGGCATACTTTACGGTATCGAGAGAAATATCACATGCCTCAGTACTATAGAACCATCCACGCCAGAACCAGTCTAGGTCTTCACCACTAGCATCTTCCATGGTGCGGAAAAAGTCAGCAGTCTCGGGGTGCTTGAAGGCACATCTGCGACTGTACTCTTTTAAGGCGTAATCAAACAATTCACGTCCCATAATAGTTTCTCGCAAAATGTTTAATCCTGTGGCAGGCTTAGAATAAGCATTGGGCCCAAACTGAATAATATTATGGCTATTAGTCATAATGGGTTCCAGCTGGTCCTTAGGTAACTTCATATAGTCTGTGATATAAGCGGCAGGGCCCCGACGG